>NZ_RIBZ01000833.1:0-18425 GCF_003721215.1 Streptomyces botrytidirepellens | reverse complement strand
GGCGGGCCCGCGCGGGTGACGCGGGCCGGGGAGGTGACCGGCCCGGGCGGGTGACGCGGCCCGGGCGGGTGACCCGGCCGACACCTCCCGGTCGGCCGCCGGTGACCGCGACGTCACGTTTCGGCCATACGTCGCGGCAAGTGTGGGGCGGGTGCTGGTCCGTCGTGTTCTCGTCCAAGGTGTCGCCATCGCTCCGCACCACTGCCGGCTTCTCGGGTTCGCGGGCTCGGTCGCCCTCGCCGCGGGTGGCGCGACGGCCGGAGCGCTGCCCGTGGGGGATGCCCTCACCCCGGACTCCGGAAGAGCCGCGCTCGGCCTGGTCAGCACCTACTTCGGACTGGTGTTGCTGGTGGCGGCCTGGTGGTGGCTGGGGCGCGAGGTGCGCGGTCCGCGGCCGCCCGGGGTCCGCAGCCTGCTGGTGACGCTCGCCACCTGGGCGGCCCCGCTGCTGCCCACTCCCCCGCTGTTCAGCCGGGACGTGTACAGCTACCTCGCCCAAGGGGCGATGGTGCACGCGAACATCGACGTCTACACCCATGGCCCGGTACGGCTCGGCGGGCCGATCGCGGCCGAAGTGGCGCCGGTGTGGCAGCACACGCCCACCCCGTACGGCCCGGTCTCGCTGGCCTTCGAGAGCGCGATCGCCCACGCCTCGCGCGCCGAACTCCCCCTGGGTGTCTTCGGGTTGCGGCTGATGGCGCTGCTCGGGGTGGCGCTGATGGTGCTCGCCCTGCCCGTACTGGCCCGCCGCTGCGGCACCGACCCGGGCGCCGCGCTGTGGCTGGGCGGGCTCAACCCGCTGTTGCTGCTGCACCTGGTGGGCGGGGCGCACAACGACGCGGTGATGCTGGGGCTGCTGGGCGCCGGGCTGGTCGCCGCGACCGGCCGGTGGCCCGCCTGCGGCGCCGTCCTGGTCACGCTCGCCGCCCTGGTCAAGGCGCCCGCCGCGCTGGGGCTGCTGGCGGTGGCCTCGCTGTGGGCGCGCCGGATGACGGGCCGCGGACGACGTGTCGGCGTCTTCCTCGCCACGGCCGCGCTGGCGCTCGTCACCACGGGCGTGGCCACGGCCGTCACCGGCACCGGCTACGGCTGGATCGGGGCGCTGTCCACCCCCGCGTCCGCCGGCAACTGGGCGCTGACCAGCGCCCTCGGCCGGGCCACCGGCGCCCTGCTGCACGCGCTCGGCAGCGGGCTGGCGCCGCTGGCCACCCCGGCGTGGCACGCGCTGGGGCTGCTCGCGACCGCGGTCGCGGTGGTGGTCGTCTGGCTGCGGCCACCACGCCGCGGGCCGCTGTACGCGCTGGGGCTGAGCCTGACGGCGGTGGCCGTGCTCGGCCCGGCGATCCGGCCGTGGTACCTGCTGTGGGGGCTGTTCCTGATCGCCGCGGCCGCGCCGAGCGGCGCGGTGCGCCGTGCGGTGGCCGGGCTGAGCGGGGTGCTCGCGCTGGCCGTGCTGCCCAGCGGCTTCGCCCCGGATTCCCGGCAGCTCACCTTCGCGGTGTGCGGTGGCGCGCTGGCGCTGTGCGTGCTGTGGTGCGCGCGGTGGGCGCCGGGGTTCGCCGCCGGGCAGGGGCTGGCCCCGGCGAAGGGCGCGCACTGGCCGGAGCGTTCGGCATGACGGGGCCCACCACGACCCGCGGACAGCTGCTGCTGGTGGCCGGGCTCACCACGGCCGCGGCGCTCTTCCTGGCCTACGTCCCGCTGCACCGGGACTGGTTCGACCTGGGCGTCTACTACGGGGCCGTCGGCCAGTGGCTGCGCGACGGCCACATCTACGACTTCACCACGCCCGGGGCGGACGGGGCGGACTACGGCTTCACGTATCCGCCGTTCGCCGCCCTGTGCATGCTGCCGATGACGCTGCTGAGCTGGCCGGAGGCGGTCGGCGTCAGCATGCTGCTCAACGTGGCCGCCTCGGCGGTCGTCCTGACCTGGCTGATCGGGCCGGTGGTGCGGCGGCAGGGCTGGAACATGTGGTTCGCCCTCACCGTGGCGGCCGCGCTGTTCTCGCTGCTGGAGCCGGTCCGGGACACCTTCAGCTTCGGGCAGGTCAATCTGCTGCTGCTGGTCCTGGTGCTGCTGGACGCCCGGCTGCTGGCCACCGGGCACGGGCGCTTCGCCGGGTACGGGACCGGGCTGGCCGCCGCCATCAAGCTCACCCCGGCGATCTTCATCGTCTATCTCGTGGTCACCCGGCGGTGGCGGGCCGCCGCCGTCGCCACGGCCACCGCGGTGGGCGCCACGCTGCTGGCCGTGTGCGCGGCGCCCGGCGCCTCCCGGGTGTACTGGACCGAAGCGCTGTGGGACACCGACCGCATCGGAGTGCTGTCGTACGTATCGAACCAGTCGTGGGAGGGCGTGCTGGCACGGCTGGTGGCCCCGGTGGAGCCCAGCGGGGCCGTCTGGGCGGCCGGGGTGCTGGCCCTGCTGGCGGTGTGGGCGTACCGGGTGCGGCAGGCGGCCGCCGTGGGCGACGAACCGGCGGGCTACGCCCTCACCGGGATCGCCGCCTGCCTGATCAGCCCGATCACCTGGGTGCACCACCTGGTGTGGCTGATCCCGGCGCTCATCGTGCTCGCCGAGTCGGGACTGCGGCCGGATACGCCACCGCAGCGGCGGCGGACGCTGCTGCGGAGCGCCGCGGTGATCTACGTGATCCTGTGCAGCAGCCTGGTGTGGCTGTGGCGGTTCGACGCCACCGGCGTGACCGGCTTCCTCGGCAGCAACGCGTATGTGTGGATCTGCCTCGGGCTGCTGCTGGCGCTGCCCCTGCGGGAGGCGGCACCCGGTACGGCCCCGGCGCCCGCCCCGGCACCGCGGTCGGCCCCGACCGGGCGCCCGGCGACGGGATAGAACGATGCGGCCCACAGCGCCCGTGCGGCAGACGGCACCCATCCGGCCCACCGCGTCCCGCCCCCTGTACCGGCGGATTCCGCTGCGCCAGATCCTGTGCCTGGTGCCGCTGGTCGCGGTCGCCGTCTGGGTGGCGCGGCACCGGTCGCTGATCGGTTCCGGCGCCCGTCAGATGCTCACCGCCGACCCGTGGTGGCTGCTGACGGCGGTCGCGACGACGGGGCTCGGCTGGGTCGCGGTGTCGTTCGCCCGGCAGGGCACGGTGCTGGAACGGCTCCCGGCCAGGCGGCTGTTCGCCACCCAGTTCGCCGCGGGCGCCGCCAACCATCTGCTGCCGTCGGGCATCGGGGCGAGCGCGGTCAACATCCGCTTCATGACGGGTTGCGGACTGCCGCCCGCCCGCTCCTCGGCCGCGCTCGCCCTGTACTTCCTGGCGGAGGCCGTCACCCGGATCGTGCTGCTGCTCGTGCTCCTCACCGCCTTCCCCGAAGCGCTGCGCGTCGGCCCGCTGCTGCCGGAGCGGACCGCCGGACTGGTGGTGTGGGCGGCGGTGGCGGGGGCGGCCGTCCTGGTGGCGGGGCTGCTGCTGATCCGCCGGGTGCGCCGGGTGATCCGTGATTTCCTGCGCACCGCGCTGGCCGACGCCCGCTCCCTGCATCTGCGGCCGTCCCGGGCGCTGGCCCTGTGGGGCGGTTCGCTGGCGTTCCCGCTGCTCCAGGCGGCCGGTCTGGTGGCGGTGGCGCTCGCGCTGGAGCTGGAGGTGTGGCCGCCGCATGTGATGCTCGCCTATCTGGCCGCCTCGGCGGTGGCCGCCGTGGTCCCCTCTCCCGGTGGCATCGGCTCGGTCGACGCGGCGCTGGTGATCGCGCTGGTGGCGGCGGGTGCCCCGGTCGAGGCCGCCACCTCCACGGTGCTCGCCTACCGGTTCATCACGCTGTGGCTCCCGCTGGTCCCGGGCGCGCTGGTGCTGGGCGCCCTGGTGCGTTCCAAGGTCCTCTGACCGCTTACGGCGGCTCGGGCTCGGCGCGGTGCGCGGTGAGCACGTCGTCGGGGCCGAGGTCGATACGGGTGCCGAGGGCGGAGCCGGTGCGGCCGAGGACGCGGGCGAGCCATACGGCGTCCTCGTGCGGGGCGCGGCACAGCCGCATCCGGCGGGCCCGGAAGACCACCATCCGCAAACCCAGGAGCGCACCGGTGTCCGGCCGCAGTGTGGCGAAGTAGAGCACCCGCAGGTCGTCCCGGAACCCCTCGTAGCCGCCGATGCCCTCGTAGTCGTCGATGAGGTCGCCGCAGCCGTAGAGGATCAGTTTGTCGCGGTGGATCTCCAGGGGGCGGGGGTGGTGGGAGGAGTGGCCGTGTACGAGGTCCACGCCGCCGTCGATCAGGGCGTGGGCGAAGCGGATCTGGTCCTCGGGGATGTCGTACCCCCAGTTGCTGCCCCAGTGGATCGAGACCACCGCGAGGTCGCCGGGCCGCTTGAGCTGCCGCACCCGGTGGGCGAGCGCGGCGGCGTCACCGGACGCGTACTCGGACACCAGGTCGACGCCGGACCGGTCGCCGCGCGCCGCCCAGCCGGCCGGGATGCCGGCGGAGGGGGTCCCGCAGGCGAAGACCAGGACGCGCCCGTGGTCACCGGCCGGGACGGCCGCGGGACGGCGTGCCTCCCTCATGTCCCGGCCCGCGCCCGCCACCCGGATCCCGGCGGTGGCCAGGGTGTCGAGGGTGTCGTCGAGGCCGGGCCGTCCGCCGTCGAGTACGTGGTTGTTCGCCAGGACGCAGACGTCGGGCCGGGCCACGGCGAGCCCGGGGAGGTTGGCGGGGTTCATCCGGTAGTGGATCTCCTTGCCGGGCGCGAAGGCGCCGCCGCGGGTGATGCTCGTCTCCAGGTTCACCACCCGGACGTCCGGGGCCGCCCGGTCCAGCTCCGGCAGCGCCTCTCCCCACGGCCAGGAGAAGCCGACCGGCCGCGGGATCGGGCCGCTCGTCTCCTCCGCCAGCTCGACATAGGCCCGGGAGTCGCGGATGTACGGCTCCCGCAGCGCCGGATCGCCGGGGTGGGGCAGGATCTGGTCGACACCGCGGCCGAGCATCACATCGCCGCAGAGGAACAGCGTCACAGCCTCGCCGCGCATACTTCCACGTTAATGCGTTGCCGGTCGTGGCTGCCGCGGCGAAGGTTCAACTAGGCTTTTCCGCCGTTTCTTCCGGGCGCCGTTGTACCCGTCGCCCGTCCGGAAGACACTGCCCCGGTTCCCCGCTCCACTTCGGACGCCACAGGAGACCGGATTCTCATGACATCCATGGACCGTCGAAGATTCATGCAACTGGCCGGTGCCACCACCGCCATGTCCCTGCTGTCCTCGAGCATCGCGCGCGCCGCGGAGATACCGGCGAACCGCCGCACCGGCAGCCTGCGGGACGTGGAGCACATCGTGGTCCTGATGCAGGAGAACCGCTCCTTCGACCACTACTTCGGCACCCTGCGCGGGGTGCGGGGATTCGGCGATCCGCGGCCGGTGAGCCTTCCCAGCGGCAAGACGGTGTGGCACCAGTCCGACGGCACGAAGGACATCCTGCCGTTCCGCCCCGACGCCGACGACCTGGGCCTCCAGTTCCTCCAGGACCTGCCGCACGGCTGGGGCGACACCCACACCGCGGTCAACGGCGGCGCGTACGACACGTGGGTGCCCGCCAAGTCGGCCACGACGATGGCGTACCTCACCCGCGAGGACATCCCGTTCCACTACGCGCTGGCCGACGCGTTCACCCTCTGCGACGCCTACCACTGCTCGTTCATGGGCTCCACCGACCCCAACCGCTACTACATGTGGACCGGTTACACCGGCAACGACGGGACGGGCGGCGGCCCGGTGCTCGACAACGCGGAGGCCGGATACGGCTGGACGACGTACCCCGAACGGCTGGAGAAGGCCGGGGTGTCCTGGAAGATCTACCAGGACATCGGCGACGGCCTGGACACCAAGGGCAGCTGGGGCTGGATCGAGGACGCCTTCCGCGGCAACTACGGCGACAACTCGCTGCTGTACTTCAACCAGTACCGCAACGCCTCGCCCGGCAACCCGCTCTACGACAAGGCCCGCACCGGCACCGACGCCCGGAAGGGCGACGGCTACTTCGACCAGCTCACGGCGGACGTGAAGGCCGGGACGCTGCCCCAGGTGTCCTGGATCGCCGCGCCCGAGGCGTTCACCGAACACCCCAACTGGCCCGCGAACTACGGCGCCTGGTACCTGGCCCAGGTGCTGGACGCGCTGACCTCGAACCCCGAGGTGTGGAGCCGGACGGCGCTGCTCATCACCTACGACGAGAACGACGGCTTCTTCGACCACATCGTGCCGCCGTACGCCCCCTCCCCCGGGCGCGGCGCGTCGACCGTGACCACGGCCGGCGAGCTGTTCCCCGGCTCGGCGTCGCAGGTCGCCGGCGCGTACGGGCTGGGGCAGCGGGTCCCGATGCTCGTGGTGTCGCCGTGGAGCAAGGGCGGCTACGTGTGCTCGCAGACCCTCGACCACACCTCGATCCTGCGGTTCATCGAGCGGCGGTTCGGCGTCGAGGAGCCCCACATCTCGCCGTGGCGGCGCGCGGTGTGCGGCGATCTGACCGCCGCGTTCGACTTCGGGCGCACCGACCCGACCGTACCGGCCCTGCCGGACACCAGCGGCTACCTCCCGAAGGACCACGACCGGCACCCCGACTACGTGCCCACGGTCCCCGCCGAGCCCGCCCTGCCCCGGCAGGAGCCCGGCCGCCGCCCCACCCGGCCGCTGCCGTACGACCTGTCCGCCGACGCCACCGCGGGCGGCGGCACCCTGCGCATCGACTTCGCCGGCCACGGCCGGGCGGGCGCCCACTTCCACGTCACCTCCCGCAGCCACCCGGACGGCCCGTGGGGGTACACCGTCGAGGCGGGCAAGCGGCTGTCCGGCGAGTGGGGCGCGCCGGCGCCGGGCCAGGACGGCTACGACGTCGAGGTGCACGGTCCGGACGGTTTCGTACGGCGCTTCGCGGGATCGCTCACCGGTGAGGGCCCGCAGGTGAGCGCGCGTCACGACGGCAGGACGGGCCGGCTTCGGCTGACGCTGAGCAACCCGGGGCGCACCACGGTGCGGCTCACCGTCGAGGACGGCCACCGCGACGGGCAGACGGACACCTACCGGCTGCGCCCGGGCGCGCGGGTGACGCACACCGCGGATCTGCGCCGCAGCCACCAGTGGTACGACCTGACGGTGGTGTCCGACCACGACCGCACCTTTGTGTACCGGCTCGCGGGCCATGTCGAGACGGGCCGCGCGGGGCTGAGCGACCCCGCGCTCGCCACCGGCTGAACCGTCCCCTGACGCGGCACCCCGGGCTCGGGGCGCCGCGTCAGGGCAGTGTCCAGATCTGGGTCGTCACGACGTAGAAGACCGCGGCCCAGAACACGGTCACCGCGGCGACGATGCCGAGCCCGATGAGGTTGGTCCGCGCCGCCGACTGGTCCGGCGACGGTCGCAGCCACCCCTTGAGCAGCCGGTTCACGTAGTAGGGCATCGTGAAAAAGCTCATGATGAAGCTCGACAGCAGATTTCCCACCAGCAGCCCGAGCCAGATCGGCATGTGAAACGGGGACAGGGCGAGCGTCAGCAGCACGACGGTCGGGTACAGGCCGACCCACACCGCGATGGCGGTCTTGGTTTCGGAGGGCGGCGGCGCTTCCCTGCCGTTCTCCTCGAAGGCGAACCAACTGCCGAACGAATTGTCGATCGTGCGCAGTTCGAAGTCCTTGAACTTCTCGCCGTCGGCAAGGACTTCGCGCCGCTTGTCCGACGTCAGCCAGGCATCGAGGTGCTCGGCGTTGTCGAACCGGTACAGCGTGGTCCATTCGTCCTGAAGCCCCTCGATCGGGCGGAAGAGCTCGGTGCCGCGAAATCCCTCGAACTTGCTTTCCTCCTGGTTCAGGCGACGCTGCCACTCGAGAAAGCCGTCGACGTGGTCCGGGTGGACGCGGTGGGTGACCACCACGGTCACCAGTGGATCCACCGGCTGTGTGCCACCGCTGATGACCTGCTGGGTCGCGGGACCGTCAAAGTATTCGCTGCCGGTGTCGAGGAAGCTCTGCCGGGTCGCGCCGTTCATCCACGCTTGCAGATGGGCTATCGAATCGAATCGGTAGACGACGACCCAGTCGGACTGCCGGGGAGTCGGCGGGGAGATCTCGGCACCGAGGTACCCGGCGTAGTCGGCGGCGGCGGCGTTGAGCTGCTGCTGCCAGGCCTCGTACTCCCGCTCCCGTCCGGGCACGACTTTCTGACCGATGATGACCGTTGCTGCGGCGTCCTCGAGATGTTCGGTCTTCATTGCTCACTCCCTCGGCACCGACTGGTTCTCGTTGAGCCGACGGTAGATCCGTTCCGGGGTCAGTGGCAGGGCGCGGTAGCGCACGCCCGTGGCATCGTGGAGCGCGTTCGCCAGCGCGGGGGCCACCGGGTTGATACAGCATTCCGCCATCCCCTTGGACCGCAGGGGCCCGAAGGAATCCGCCGAGTCCACCAGGAGCACCTCGGTGCGGGGAATGTCGGCGAAGGTGGGAATGCGATAGTTGCGGAGGTTCGGGTTGACCATGACGCCGTTCGCGTCGAGGTGGTGATTCTCGGTCAGCGCGAAACCGATCCCCTGGGCGACCCCGCCCTCCACCTGGCCCCGGACTTGCGCGGGATTGATGACGACGGCGGCGTCGGCCGCCTGGACACTGCGGAGGATACGGATCTCCCCCGTCACCTGGTGGACCGCGATGCGGAACCCTTGCGCGTTCGAGGTGACGCTGCGCGGTGAGCCATAGGCCTTGCGCGCCGCGGTGAACCGGATTCCGCGCGCCCGGGCCGACGAGACGAGCTCGTCCAACGACACGTGCCGGTCGCCGCAGACGACTTCCCCGTCGGCCATCGAGCACGCCGCGAGATCGGCGCCCGTGTGCGCGGCCGCGCATTCCAGGATGCGGTCGCGCACGGCTTCGGCCGCTCGCAGCACCGCGTTGCCCGCCACGAAGAGTCCCGCGCTCGCGAAGGCGCCGGTGTCGAATCCGGTGCGATCGGTGTCGGATTGCACCAGACGGATCCGCGACGGCGTCGTGCCGAGCTGGTTGGCCGCGAGCTGGACATGCGCGGTGGACGTCCCCTCGCCGAATTCGACGGTTCCGACGGCCACCTCGTACACGAGGTCGTCGCCCAGCGTGACCCAGGCCTCGGAGATGTGCTCGGTCGGTGGCGCCGTCTCGTGCAGGGAACTCGCGACGCCGGTGCCGACGAGCCAGCCGGGGCCGGGAGGTGGATCATCGGCGGTACGCGCCATGGCCTCGTCCACCAGGTCCAGGCACTTCACGAGTCCGTCCTCGGCGAACCTCACGTCATCCGGGCCGTCATGCAGGGCGACGAGCGGATCGCCCGGTCGCACGACATTGCGCCGCCGCAGTTCGAGCGCGTCGATATGCAGGGCACGTGCCAATTCGTCCATCGCCGATTCCACGGCGAACGCCGGTTGCGTCATCCCATATCCGCGCAGCGCCCCGCTCGGCACGGTGTTCGTGTAGACGGAGAACGCGTCGTACTTCTTGTTGGGGCAGCGGTAGATCATGACGGCCGCGCCGCCCGCGTACAGGGTTTCACCGCCGTGGTTGCCATAGGCGCCCGTGTTCGACACGGTGCGGACCTGGAACGCCGTGAGCGTTCCGTCCGCCTTCGCGCCGAGCTTGACCGTCACCGTCATCGGATGCCGTGTCGACGCCGTGGTGAACTCCTCCTCACGGGTGTACTCCAGGCAGACGGGCCGTCCGGTGTCCAGGGCGGCGAGCGCGACCAGATCCTCCGAGATCACTTCCTGTTTACCGCCGAAGCCGCCGCCCACGCGCTTGCAGAACACACGGAGCTGATCCGGGCTCAGCCCGAAGAGATGGGCGATTTTGGATTTCGCGATCGACGGCGACTGCGAACTGGTGCGGACGTTCAGGCGGCCGTTCTCCATCCAGGCGATCGAGCCGTGGGTCTCGAGGTGCGCGTGCTGCACGCGCGGCGAGAAGTACGTGCCTTCGTGCATCACGTCCGCTTCGGCGAACCCCGTATCGACGTTCCCGAGATGCGCATGGAGCTCGATCAGGATGTTGCGGACGGGGTCGTGGATGAACGGATCGTGGCTGCCGTGGAGTTGGGGCGACCCCTCGGCCATCGCCTCTTCCGCGTCGAAGACCGCCGGCAGCACCTCGTATTCGACGGCGACCTTCCGGCAGCCCTCGTCCGCCGCCCCGACTGTGTCGGCCAGCACCGCGACGACGCGCTGGCCGACGAAGCGCACCGTGTCGTCGAGGACGAAGGTGTCGTCCGGATCGACGAGGTGGTCGGTGTGGATCGCCGTGGTGAACCGCTTGCGCGGCACATCCTCCCAGCTGTAGACGCGGTGCACCCCGGGAACCGCGAGGGCCGCGGTCTTGTCGATCGAGACGATCCGGGCGTGTGCGTGCGGGGAGTGCAGCACCTTGAGGTGCAGCATGCCCTCGATGTGGGTGTCCATCGTGAACTCGGCGCAACCGGTCACCACGTCGTCGGCCGCCGGTGCGCCGACGCTCGTACCGACGGCCCTTCCCGGCGCGGCTCCCTCCACTCCTGCGACGCCCTGCACGGCGTCCTCGATGCCCCGATAGCCGGTGCAGCGGCAGAGGTTGCCCTTCAACGCCCTCGGCAGGTCCTCTTTCTGGTCCTCGGTGAGTGCCGCCGACGTCATGATCATCCCCGCGGTGCAGAAACCGCACTGGAATCCGGGCGCGTCACGGAACTGCCGTTGCATCGGGTGCAGATCGCCGGGTGCCCCGATCCCCTCGATCGTCGTGACCTCACAGCCGTCCGCGCGGAACGCGGGGGTGATGCAGCTGTGGACCGGATGGCCGTCCAGCCATACCGTGCACGCGCCGCAGTCCCCCGCGTCACAGCCCTTTTTGACGCCGTAGTGTCCGAGGGAACGGAGAAAGGTGCGCAAACACTGGCCGGGGTCCGGCTCGTCGTCGAAGGCCTTGCCGTTCACGATGTACGTCACACCGGGCCCCCAGCCATGAGTTCGCGGCGTATCTCCTCGGCGAAGTGCCGTGTCAGATGGTGCCGGTGGTCGGGGGTTCCATTCGGATCGGCGAACCAGACACCGTCGGGAAGGGCATCGATGCGCTGCCCCAGGCTCCGGGCATCGGGCATGGTCTCGAACGCGATGCACACCGGCCGGGTCGTACCGGCAGTCACCGTGAGCAACAGGTCGCTCGTTCCCGGCGTTTGCGTACCGATGAGGAACACCGTCGAACGGCCGAGGCGGGTCAGCGTGAAGCGGCGGTGTGCGGTGCGTTTCGTCAGGGCGCGCGCCGGAATGTGGATGCGCCGCAGGATTTCGCCGGGTGCGAGGATGTTCCGGTGGTCTCCGGTCACGAAGTCGAGGGCATCGACGGTTCGAACGGACCCGTCGGCAGCCCACAACTCGTACCGCGCCTCCAGGGCGACCGTCAGCGTGATCATTGGGCCGGCGGGCAGAGACATGCAGATGTTGCCGCCGACGGTCGCCGTGTTCCAGACCTTGAACGACGACAGGAACGCCTCGCAGCTCTTCGCGAAAAGGGCGCCCGCGATCCAGTGATCCGGCGGCGTCAAGGCATACAGGTCGCGGATGGTGCACGTGGCACCGATCTCGAGGCCCGCGTCGCTCGGGACAAGGGGATCCCAGCGCAGTCCGGTCAGATCGATCAGGCGCCGCAGGCCCGGCTGCTCCACGGAGTACAGCCACGTTCCGCCCGCGAGCCAGGCGTCACCTTCGCGCCATTCGGCGCCCGGTCTGGAGGACGGTCGCCGTATCACTTCGGAGATGGCGGTGAGGTCCATGGGAAGTGATCTCCCTTCTCATCGAGAAAGGGCCCCCGGACGCAGTTGTTACCGTCAAGTATATCGCTGGGAGGGCTCCGGGCCTCCGGTGCCCGAGGCGCGGGCCCGGAAGCCCGCCGGGGTCTCGCCCGCCCGGCGGCGGAAGAACTTGGTGAAGACGGTGGCATCCGGGAAGCCGAGCCGCTCCCCGATGGCGGTGGCGGACAGGTCGGTGTGCACCAGCAGCCGCTTCGCCTCCAGCAGCACCCGGTCGTCGATGAACCGCTTGGCGCCGCACCCGGCGGCGGCGCGGGTGGCCCGGGTCAGGGTGCGGACGCTGTAGCCCAGCCGTGCGGCGTAGTCGTCCACCCGGTGCGTACGGGCGAAGTCGCGCTCCACCGCCCGCCGGAACCGCCGGAACGCCTCGCTGCCCGCGTCGCGGCCGCTCTCCGCGCCCGGCAGATGGGCCAGCCGCAGCACGAGCACGGCCACCAGGTGGCGCACCACCTCGATGTGTGCCTCCAGCGGTCCGGCCATCGCCCGGTACTCGCTCTCCAGCAGGTCCCGCGCCGCCCGCACCGCCTCCCCGGCCTGCCCCTCGGGGACCAGCGGGACCTGCCACGCGGAGCCGTGCAGCCGGGCGGCCTCCGCGGTGGCCGCACCCAGATAGCCGGACGGGAAGAGCACGACGGTGCCCTCGGCGGCGGTGAGGTCGGAGCGGAACTGATGGATCTGACCGGGGCGCACCCACATCCAGCTGCCCTCGGTCAGCTGGTGCTCGGTGAAGTCCACCGAACAGCGCAGCATCCCGGAGCGCACGGTGATGAGCTGGTGGAAGCTGAGCCGCAGCGGGCCGTAGGCGTCGAGGTCATGGCCGCGGGCGCGGGCGAGCAGCCCGGGGAAGTCCAGGACCGCCGCCCCCGGCGGGGCTCCCGTGGAGGGCCGGAACGGAACCTCGGTGACCTCAGCCTGTCCGTTTCTGTCCATAGTGCGTCTTCAGTGTACGGCTGCGGACCACGAGATCGCATCTAGCGTGGAACGCGAACCGAGGACGGGTGACCGAAAGAGTCGCCGTCCACCATTCCAGCGAGAGAGCCGAGGGAGCGTGTCGCCGTGCGACTGATCGTGGGCATGACAGGAGCCACGAGTGCCGTGTTCGGCATCCGGCTGCTGGAGGCGCTGGCTGAACTGCCCGACGTGGAAACCCACCTGGTACTCAGCCGCTGGGCCCGGACCACGATCGAGCTGGAGACCGGCCGGTCCGCCCGCGAGGTGGCCGCGCTCGCCGACGAAACGCACGCCCCCGAGAACCAGGGCGCCACCATCTCCTCCGGCTCCTTCCGGACCGACGGCATGATCATCGCGCCGTGCTCGATGAAGACGCTCGCCGGGATCCGCGCGGGCTACGCCGAAGGGCTGGTCGCCCGGGCCGCCGATGTGGTCCTGAAGGAACGGCGCAGGCTGGTCCTGCTGCCGCGGGAGACGCCGCTCAGCGACATCCACCTGGAGAACATGCTCGCGCTGTCCCGGATGGGCGTGCGGATGGTGCCGCCCATGCCCGCCTTCTACAACCACCCGCGGTCGGTGGACGACATCGTCGACCACATCACGGCCCGGCTGCTCGACCAGTTCGACCTGCCCGCGCCCACCGCCAAGCGCTGGGCCGGGATGCGCGCCGCGCGCTGACATTTCGACAAGGAGTTCCCATGGCCTACGACGACCTCCGCGGCTTCCTCGAAGCCCTCGAAAAGGAGGGCCAGCTGCTGCGCGTCCCCGACGAGGTGATGCCCGAGCCGGACATCGCCGCCGCCGCCAACGCCGCCCCGCGGCTGGGCGACCATGCCCCCGCGCTGTACTTCGACAACGTCAAGGGCTTCACCGACGCGCGCATCGCGCTCAATGTGCACGGCTCCTGGGCCAATCACGCGCTCGCCCTCGGCCTGCCCAAGGAGACCGGAACCAAGGAGCAGGTCGAGGAGTTCATCCGCCGCTGGGACACCTTCCCCGTAGCCCCGGAGTGGCGCGAGAACCCGCCGTGGGCCGAGAACACCCTGGAGGGCGAGGACGCCGACATCTTCCGGGTACTGCCGCTGATCCGGCTCAACGACGGCGACGGCGGCTTCTACATCGACAAGGCCGCCGTCGTCTCCAAGGACCCCGCCGACCCCGAGCACAGCGGCAAGCAGAACGTCGGCATCTACCGCATCGAGGTCAAGGGCAGGCGGCGGCTCGCGATCCAGCCGGTGCCGATGCACGACATCGCGCAGCACCTGCACACCGCCGAGGAGCGGGGCGAGGACCTGCCGGTGGCCATCACGCTCGGCAACGAACCGGTGATCTCCATCGTCGCCTCCACCCCGATGGAGTACGACCAGAACGAATACGAGCTGGCCGGTGCCCTGCGCGGCGCGCCCGCCCCGGTGACGAAGGCGCCGCTCACCGGGCTGCCCGTGCCGTGGGGCAGCGAGGTGGTGATCGAAGGTGTCATCGAGGGCCGCAAGCGGGAGATCGAGGGCCCGTTCGGCGAGTTCACCGGGCACTACTCCGGCGGCCGCAGCATGCCGGTCATCCGCATCGACCGGATCTCGTACCGGACGCACCCGGTCTTCGAACACCTCTACCTCGGCATGCCGTGGACCGAGGTGGACTACCTGATCGCCGCCAACACCTGTGTGCCGCTGTACAAGCAGCTCACCCGGGACTTCCCGGAGGTGCGGGCGGTCAACGCGATGTACACCCACGGGCTGGTCGTCATCGTCTCCACCAAGAAGCGGTACGGCGGTTTCGCCAAGGCCGTCGGCATGCGGGTGCTGACCACCCCGCACGGGCTCGGCTACGCCGCCACCGTCATCGTGGTGGACGAGGACGTCGACCCGTTCAACCTGCCGCAGGTGATGTGGGCGCTGTCCACCAAGATGAACCCGGACGGCGATCTGGTCCAGGTCCCCGGCCTCCCGGTGCTCGAACTCGCCCCGCAGGCCCGCACGCCCGGCATCACGGACAAGCTCGTCATCGACGCCACCACGCCGGTTTCCCCCGACCACCGCGGCAACTACGGCACCCAGGTGCGCGATCTGCCGGAGGCGGCCGAGTGGCTGTCCCGGCTCCAGAAGCTCGCCGCCGCCCGCTGAACACCCCCGAACGCCTCCGACCACACGGAAGGACCGAGATGTCCGACACCACCCCTCTGTGCCCGCGCTGCGCCCACGAGACGATCGAGCACATCTTCGACTCGCCCGTCCCCGGTGTCTGGGAGGTGGTGCAGTGCGGGCGGTGCCTCTACATGTGGCGCACCAGCGAACCCGCCCGCCGCACCCGGCGCGACGCCTACCCCGAGGAGTTCATGATGACGCCCGGGGACATCGGCGCCGCGCCGGAGGTCCCGGCCGTGCCGCCGCTGCGCACGCCCGGAGGCTGAACGGGTACCAGGTGACCGGGAGTTCGTGGACGCCGTAGATCACCGCGTCGTACTTGAAGGGGACCTGGTCCAGGTCCGTCGCCAGGCGCAGCGTGGGGATGCGGCGCAGCAGGGTCGGATAGACCACCTGGAGTTCCATGCGGGCCAGCGGCTGGCCGAGGCAGTGGTGGGTGCCCGATCCGAAGGCCTGGTGGCTGCGGGCGTCGCGGGCGATGTCGAGCCGGTCCGGGTTGGGGAAGACGGACGGGTCCCGGTTGGCCAGTTCGCCGAGCAGGATGACGCCCTCACCGGCCCGGATGGTGCGCCCGGCGATCTCGATGTCCTCCAGTGCCGTCCGGCGGCGTCCGAGGTGGACGACGCTGAGGTAGCGCAGGAGTTCCTCCACCGCGGAGGCGATCACCTTGGGGTCGTCGGTGTCGCGGACCCGGGCGAGCTGATCGGGGTGTTCGAGCAGCAGCAGCGTGCCCAGGGTGATCATGTTGGCGGTGGTCTCATGCCCGCCGAGGAGCAGCAGCACGCCCATCGCGACCGCTTGGCGGCGGGTCAGCTCACCGGCATGGATCTGCTTGCCGAGGCTGGAGAGCAGGTCGTCGCCGGGCTCGGTGAGCTTGGCGTCCAGGAGCTGGTCCAGGTATCCGTTCAGATTGCCGTGCGCGGCCTGCCGCTCCTGGGGCGTCGCCACGGCGGAGACCAGGACCTTGCTGTTGGTCTGGAAGAACGCGTGGTCGTCGTAGGGGACGCCGAGCAGTTCGGAGATCACCAGGGACGGGACCGGCAGGGCGAGTGCCTGGACCAGGTCGGCGGGTTTCGGTCCGGCCAGCATGCGCGTGATGAAGTCGTCCACCATCTGCTGCACGACCGGGCGCATCGCCTCGATCCGCTTGATGGTGAAGGCGCCGCTGACCATGCGGCGCAGCCGGGCGTGCTCCGGGTCGTCCATCCCGACGAAGCTCAGGTCGGTGGCGCCGTGTTCGCCGCCCGAGTGGTCGACGGGGCTGGGGAAGCCGGGGTGGGAGAAGTCCGCGCTCAGCCGGGGGTCGGAGAGCAGCGCCTTCTGCTCGGCGTGGCTGGTCACCACCCACGGGGTGGTGTCGCCCCAGGACCGGACCCGGGTCAGCGGGCCCCACCGGGCCAGGCCGCGCAGCTCCGGTGACGGGTCGAAGGGGCAGGCGGCGGCCCGCGGGTGAGGGAACTGGGGGATCTCGGCCGACGCGTCGCCGGCCACGGGTGCGGTGGTCATGGTCTTCCTCCGGTGGGCGTTCGGGGGCGGCCGGTCACGTGCCGAAGAGGCACCGGCGATCAGCTGGCGCAGCACTTCGCCTCAGCAACGGTGATCTTCATGTGCGGCAACGGTGATCTTCATGTGCGGTTCTCCTCGGGGGTGGAACGGCGGGGGGTGACGGGCGCGAGAAGCAGCCCGGTGATGGCGTCGGTCAGCGCGTCGGCGGTGCCCTCCCAGGACGGCTGTCGCGTACCGGTCCCATCGGCGAGGGCGCGCTCGCGTTCGGCACAGGTATGGGTGATCAACTGGCGGGCCATGTCGCCGCGTTGGGCCCGCGTCTCGGCGGACAGGGAGCCGAGGCAGCCGCCCAGCCCCTGGAGGATCTCCCACAGGGGCTCCCGGGTGAGGGCCTCGTCGGTGACGATCGCGCGCAGGACGGGGTCCGTCATCACCTGGACGGCGAACCGCGCGTGCCACGAGGGGACGCCCAGGGTGGCCAGGTACTCGGGAGCGGGCCGCACCAGACAGGCCACCCAGTCCCGGACCTCGCGGCTGCCGCGGGCCTCGTCCAGCATCCGCTGCCGGATGGCGTCGATGGCCGCGGAGTGCTTGCGCATGATGGCGCGCACGAGATCCGCGCGGGTGCCGAAGTGGTATCCGACGGCGGCGACGTTGCCCTGTCCGGCGGCCTCGCTGATCTGCCGGTTGGACACCGCGGTCAGCCCGTGTTCGGCGTAGAGCCGCTCCGCCGCGGCCATGATCGCCTCGCGGGTCCCGGCGGCGCGGTCGGTGTGCGCCGTTCTGCTCCGGACACCGGCCACGGTGGGCCTCCTCACTCGATGGTGCTGAGCTGTGGAGGCCACGTTAAAACACATGAATTAAATAAAGCAACTGATTGAAGAAGGTGATCTCCCCGGTGGGAATCAGCGCCCGGGCGCGGGCGGGCGACAGCGCAGGGCGGTCACCGGGCCGGACAGCCGGGTGGGCCCCGCGGCGTACGGAAGGAGCACGGTCTGCCCCTCCGCCACCTCCAGCGGCGGCCCGGACGCGCAGGTCAGCGTCCCGGCGCCGGTGAGGCAGACCAGCACCGAGAAGCCCGCGTCCAGTGTGGCCGCCGGTTCGCCCCGGCACAGCTCGGCGCGGAACCAGGGGTCGGCATCCGCCGGGAGCACGCTCCCGGTGCCGACCGCCGCGCCCGGTCCGCGCAGCCGGTCCAGCGCGGCGGCGGACAGGCCCCGGTGGTCGACCCCGTCGAGGGCGAGGTCGAAGCCGAGGCCGAGATGGCCCTCGGCGGCGCCGTCGATCGCGAACCCCTCCCACTCCAGCAGCACGGAGAAGTCGGTCGGCTCCTGGAGTTCCACCAGCAGCACACCGGCGCCGATCGCATGCGGCATCCCCGCCGGGCACAGCAGCGCGTCGCCGGGGGCGACCGGCACCCGGTGGACGGCGTCCAGCATCGCGCCCGCGTCACCGGCCGCGACCCACCCCGCCAGCTCGCGGGCGGTGACGTCGCGGGCGAAGCCGAGCCGGACCTCGGCACCGGGTGCGGCGTCGAGGACGTACCACGCCTCGGTCTTGCCGTGCGCACTGCCCAGGTGGGTACGGGCGAACGCGCGGTCTGGGTGGGCGTGCAGCGGCAGCCGCTGACCGGCGTCCAGCAGCTTGACCAGCAGCCCGGTGTCGGCCCCGTACGCCGCCGTGTGCTCCGGCCCCAGCCAGGCGCCCGGGTCGGCGGCCACCGCGTCCGCCAGCCGGGTGCCGCCGGGCAGCGTGGTCAGCCCGGCCGGGGACCGGGCGAAGCGGGAGGTGGTCGAGGCGACCCAGTCCTCGGGGCGGTAGCCGTCGCCGGTCGGCGCGGTGCGCCGGAAGCGGGCGATGGCGCCGGAGTCGCGGTAGAAGGAGCGCGGCTGATTCGGCGTCAGCGCGACGGGCGCGGCGGCGTGCACGGTGGTCATGCGGGGCTTCTCCCGGTCGGGTACGGCCGTGCGGAGGCGTCGGGGCCGGAGGGGTCGGGATCGGCGGGGAGCGGCGGGCGGGTCAGGGGCGCCCG
>NZ_RIBZ01000835.1:0-18371 GCF_003721215.1 Streptomyces botrytidirepellens | reverse complement strand
GGAGGTCAGGGCCTCCGCGGCCGCCGGCGGTTCGCCTCCGGCCGGGAGCTGGCCGGGGCTGCCGCTCCGCCGTGCACAAACGGGGACAGACACCGCGGAGCGGCAGCGAACCGAGTCTCGGGAGGACCCGGACGAGCCGCGGAGGCGTGGGATTCCCCGGCGGCTCACGGGCGGGTACGGAGCGCGCCCGCATCGGGTTCACCGTTTGTCCGATCGTGAGCATCGGGCGGAGGCGCCCGGGGACCGCCGCCCGCCGATGGATTGCCTCCGCCCGGCCTCCTTGTCAGGCTGTCCCCATGCCCACCACCTCCCTGTCCGAGCTGGTCGAAGAGCTGCTCGACGGCTGCCGTCCGCTCCCCATCGTCTCCGCCGGTCTCCCCGTCCTGCGGGAAGCGGCCCTCCCCTACGACGGCCAGCTGCCCGACGCCCAGTTGGACCGGCTGCTGCGGGCGATGCGCGAGACGATGCACAACGCCCCCGGGGTGGGGCTGGCCGCTCCGCAGATCGGCGTGCCGCTGCGGCTCGCGGTGATCGAGGACCCGGCCGAGGTGGCGGCCGAGGTGCGCGAGGCGCGCGGCCGGGTGCCGCAGCCGTACCGGGTGCTGGTGAATCCGTCGTACGAACCGGTCGGCGACGCCCGGGCCGCGTTCTTCGAGGGGTGTCTGAGCGTCCCCGGCTGGCAGGCCGTGGTCAGCAGGCCCGAGCGGGTCCGGCTGCGCGGGCAGGACGAGACGGGGCGCGAGCTGGACGAGGAGTTCACCGGATGGCCCGCCCGGATCGTCCAGCACGAGACGGATCATCTGGACGGGGTGCTCTATCTGGATCTGGCCGAAACTCGCTCCCTCTCGTCCGCACAGGCCGTCGCCGACCACTGGTCGCAGCCCACCCCGACCGCCGCGGCCCGGGCACTCGGCTTCCCGCTCCCCGGGGATCGCGGGGCCCGGGGGCCACACGGCGCTCCATAACACCCCGCCGTTCGACCTGCGGCATGTTTTCGTCATCGGCTGGCAGTCGTCGAATCACCACGCGGACACTGTGCCGTTCGGAGCCGGAGCAAGAGTGGTGTCGTCACCGCTCCTGACGGTCCCCTGAACGGAGAACAGGAATGTCCGTGCTCACGACGTCCCCGGCTGCGGCCTCCACGAGCTCGTACGTCACCTCCATCGCCCATACCGAGGAGCAGATCCACGCCGCGCAGCGACTGCGCTACCAGGTGTTCGGCGAAGAACGGGGCGGGGTGCTCACCTCACCCTTCCCGGGCCGTGACGTGGACGAGTTCGACGACGTCATGGACCACCTGATCGTCACGGACACCGCGACGGACACCGTGGTCGGCACCTACCGGCTGCTGCCCCCGGGGCGCAGCGAGCGGCTCTACTCCGACACCGAATTCGATCTGCGGGGGCTTCCCGAGGACGTGCGCTCCTCGATGGTCGAGGCGGGCCGGGCCTGTGTGCACCCCGATCACCGCTCCGGCGCGGTCATCAACCTGATGTGGGCCGGTCTCGCCCGCTACGTCCTGCTGTCCGGCCACCGCTACCTCGCGGGATGCGCCTCGGTCCCGCTCGGCGACGGCGAGCAGGCCGCGTCGAACGCCTGGCTGCTGGGCACCACCAAGCACGCCGCCCCGCCCGAGCTGCGGGTCCACCCGCTCGACCCGTGGGTTCCGACGCAGACGCTGGACGCCCGCCCCAGCTACGCCGAACTGCCGCCGCTGCTCCGCGGCTATCTGCGGGTCGGCGCCTGGATGTGCGGCTCCCCGCAGCACGACCGGAGCTTCAACGACGCCGACTTCTTCGTCCTGCTGGACACGGAGCGGATGAACGACCGCTACCGCCGCTACTTCCTCGGCGAGTCCCGGTGACCGTGCCGGTGAGCGTCAACGCGAACCTTCCGGCGCACGCGTGGGCGGCCTGGTCGCCGTGCTCCCCCAGCTGTGTGTCACACGCCGCGGACCGGCTGCCCGCCACCCGGATCGCCCGCCGTTACGCGGCGTTCAGCCGGGCGATCATGAGCGCGCTGATCCGGGGCGAACGCATCGGCGACCCGGAAGCGCTGCGCTCGACCGCCGCGGCGATGCTGGACGCGCTGGACATCCGGCTCGAGGTGGCGGGCGGCCGCACGCTCAGCGCCCCGGGCCGCACCGGCACCCTGGTGGTGGCGAACCACATCTCCTGGCTCGACATCATCGCGCTGCTCGCCGTCGAGCCGGTGGTCATGCTGGCCAAGCGGGAGGTGGGCACCTGGCCGGTGGTCGGCCCGCTGGCGAAGCGGGCGGGCACGATGTTCATCGACCGCGGCTCCCTGCGCCAACTGCCCGGCAGCGTCCGGGAGATGGCCGATCGGCTGCGCTCCGGCCAGTCGGTGATGGTCTTCCCGCAGGGCGTCACCTGGTGCGCCGGGACGGGCGGCAGCTTCCGGCGGGCCACCTTCCAGGCGGCGCTCGACGCGGGCGCCCCGGTGCGGCCGGTGTCGCTGGACTACGTCCAGCACGGCGCACCGACCACGGTGGCCGCCTTCGTCGGCGAGGACGACTTCGGGACCTCGCTGCGCCGCGTGGCCAGCGCCACCGGGCTCACGGTGCGGGTGCACACGCACCCGCCGCTGCCGCCCGCGCGCGGGATCGACGACCGGCGCACCCTGGCCGCCCGGGCGCAGGCGACGGTGTGCGGTACGCAGCTGACGGCTCACGGCTGACGGATGACAGCCGACGGCTGAGGGCTGACGGATGACAGCTGAGGGCTGACGGCTGTCAACTGACATGCGACAAGGAGCAGATGACAGCTGACAGATGACGTACGGTGTCAGCCACACTGCGGACACCGTACGTCCCCGGCGCTAGTTCCGCTCCGCGCCGCCGCCGTCACCACCGGTGTGCGGGATCCGCCCGGCCGGGATCACGCCGAGCCGTCCGCTCTGGAAATCCTCGACCGCCTGGGCGATCTCGGCCTTGGTGTTCATCACGAACGGGCCGTAGTGCGCGACGGGCTCGCGGATCGGCCGACCGCCGAGGATCAGCACGTCGAGGTTGGGGGTGCGGCTGTCCGGGCGCTCGGTGGCGGCGACGCTCAGGGAGCCGCCCTGACCGAAGACGGCCAACTCGTGCGCATCCAACGGGCGCTGTTCGGCGCCGACCGTGCCGCGTCCGGACAGGGAGTAGACGAGCGCGTTGAAGTCGGGGTGCCAGGGCAGATCGAGCCGGGCGCCCGGGCCGAGGGTGGCGTGGATCATGGTGATCGGGGTGAAGGTGCCGCCCGGCCCCCGGTGCCCGGCCACCTCTCCGGCGATGACGCGCACCAGCGCCCCGCCGTCCGGCGAGGAGAGCAGCGCGGCCTGCGGGCCCTCGATGGACTGGTACTGCGGCGGGTTCCACTTGTTGGCGCGGGGCAGGTTCACCCACAGCTGGATGCCGTGAAAGAGGCCGCCGGAGACCACCAGGTGCTCCGGGGGCGTCTCGATGTGCAGGATGCCGCCACCGGCGGTCATCCACTGGGTGGCGCCGTCGGCGATCAGCCCTCCGCCGCCGTTGGAGTCCTGGTGCTCCATCTGGCCGTCGATGATGTAGGTGACGGTCTCGAAGCCGCGGTGCGGGTGCCACGGGGTGCCCTTGGGCTCGCCCGGGGCGTACTCCACCTCGCCCATCTGATCCATGTGGATGAACGGGTCGAGATCGCGCAGCGAGGCCCCGGCGAAGGCCCGGTGGACCGGGAAGCCCTCCCCCTCGAAGCCCCGCGGTGCGCCGGTCACCGAGCGGACCGGGCGCGGCGGGGCGGTCTGCGGGTCGGGCACGGGGACGTGGGGCAGCTGCACGGTGCTCTCGACGGTCACGGCGGGCATGACGCTCTCCTCCCTACGGGTGCTCAGCGGTCGGTCGGCCACCGATGTCTGGTTGAACGCTAAACCATCTCGATGCATTCCCGCACACCGCGCCGCATCACGCCACGCCGCCGCGCCCCCGGTAACGCGTCAGGCCGCGCTCTTCACGGACTGCGACCGGATCAGCCCGTCCGCCATCGGCTCGCCGCTCTTGCGGGCCTTCCCGGTGCGCAGGTAGTAGATCGCCCCGGCCACGGCCAGGCCGAAGACCCAGGAGAACGGGGCGACGTCCTTGAACGCCTTCGCCAGGGCGAGGACCGCGGCGACGGCCGCCGCGGGGACGAAGGCGATGATCGCCTCCGGGTTGAAGCCCTTGCGGTAGTGGTACTCCCCCGCCTCGTCGGCGGAGAAGAGCGCGTCGATGTCGATGTGCCCGCGCCGTACGAAGTAGTAGTCGACGAGCAGGATCGCGACCAGCGGGCCGAGGAAGGCGCCGAGGGCGCCCAGGAAGTACTGGATGACGACGGGGTTGGAGTAGAGCTTCCACGGCATGACGACGACCGCGAGGACCGCCGTGAGCATGCCGCCGCGCTTGAAGTTCAGGTACTTGGGGGCGAGGTTGGCGAAGTCGTACGCGGGGGACACGAAGTTGGCGACGACGTTGATGCCCACGGTGGCGATGACGAAGGAGATCGCGCCGACGATCGTGACCACCGGGTTGTCGATCTTCGCGATGACCTGCACCGGGTCGGAGATCGCCTCCCCGAACACGGAGATGGTGCCCGCCGTCATCAGCACCGAGACGAGGGCGAAGGCGGTGAAGTTCACCGGCAGCCCCAGCAGGTTGCCGCGCCGGTAGGAGCGGTGGTCGGGGGTGAAGCGGGCGAAGTCGGCGTAGTTCAGCACCAGGGTGAGGAAGGTGGCCACCGTCAGGCTGACCGCGATCAGGCTCTGGTGCAGTTGCTCGCCCCCGCTGAGGCCGGTGAGGCTCGCGGTGAGCGAGATGTCGCCGCCCGCCTTGACCACCAGCCAGAGGGCGAGCGCCAGCATGACCAGCCAGACGACCGGGCCGGTCGCGAAGTCCTGCACCTTGCGGATGAATTCCATGCCGCGCGTGAGCAGCACCGCCTGAAGCGCCCACATCAGAAGGAAGGCGATCCAGCCGAGCGTGGAGAGGCCGAGGAAGGAGTTGTGGTCGTACGCGGCGAGGCCGGGGGCGACCTGGATACCCAGCAGCACGACGGCCTCGGAGGCCAGCCAGGTCTGGATGCCGTACCAGGCGACGGCCATCACCGCCCGTATCAGCGCGGGGATGTTGGCCCCGTACACACCCCAGCTCGCACGGGCCAGGACCGGGAAGGGGACGCCGGTGCGGTGGCCCGCGTGCCCCATGCGGTTCATGAACCAGTGGACGATCGAGATGCCGGCCAGCAGGGAGAGGAAGACCTGCCAGGTGGGCAGGCCGAGGACGAAGAGGCTGGCGGCGAAGGCGTAGTTGCTGATCGCGTGGGTGTCGGACATCCACAGCGCGAAGATGCTGTACGTGCCCCACTTGCGCTCTGCCGCGGGGGCGAGGTCTTCGTTGTAGAGGCGGGGGTCGGGCCGGGCGGGCCCTGGCGTCGGTGAGGTCATCGGGCGCTCCGGGGGACGAGCGGGAGTTCTTCGTCGGGCGGTTCACCGAGGGTGGTGTGCCGCGATTTCGGGGACGTTGCGGATCCGGGTCGGGAGGATCACCTCGGCGCCGTCCTCCTCACACGCTCCGGGAAGGCGGAAACTACTTTCCGTAATCCGGAAGTCGTTTTTTGATGGCCAGAACATACCTGCTGGACGTCAGGTGTCAATGGGTACGGCGCACTGAACAACCGCTTCCGCTCGCCCGTACCCCTGGGCGTGAGGTACGCAGGGGTGTGCGCACGCCCCGGCCGAACCAGAACGAGAGGGAGCCTGATGGAAGCTTCACCCCACCCGGTCAGAACGCGGCGCCGCCCCGGTCGGCGCATCGCTCCGGTGCTGGCGGTGGCGAGCGTGCTGCTGGCCGCCGGCTGCGGCGACGGCGGCGGTTCGACGGACGCCAGGACGGGCGGCAAGGGTGGCAAGAGTGCGACGGCGGGGCCGGGCGGCGAGGCGAGCGCCGCGCCCAAACCCGCGCGGGTGGAACAGCTGGCGAAGTCCGCGGGCTGCAAGCCGGACTTCACCACCGAGGTGGACGACTACCGGCAGGCGGTCTGCCGCAACTCCAAGGGGAAATTCCTCTTCCTCGACTTCATCAGCATGAAGGCGCAGCGCGACTGGCTGGAGACCGCGCAGATGTATGGCGGTGTCTATCTGGTCGGCAACCGCTGGGCACTGTCGTCGTCGCCGACGAAGAACATGAAGACGTTCCGGAGCGAGTTCGGCGGCACCATCGAGGAGAACGGCGCGTTCGGCTCCTCACCGGGTGCCGCGTCTTCACCGGGGGCGGCGTCCTCACCGGGTGCGGGCTGATCCGCCGCCCGCACCCGGCCCGCGTAGGTCACACGGCGGCGAGGGCCCGGAGCGTCGCCGCCTCCCGCGGCAGCAGCCGCTCGTCGTCCCCGGGGACGAATTCCAGCAACACGTCCAGGGGCGCGGCGCCCTCGGTGCTCAGCCGCTCGAACGCACGGCGCCACAGCGGGGCCCGCGCGGTCAGCGGCAGCCGGGTGGTGCCGGGCCACCAGGAGAAGGCGTGGACGGCGGCGACCCGGCCACCGAGCACATCGAGCCCGGTCAGCGCCTCCGCGTCGGGCAGGTCGACCGGCGGCTGCCAGTACGTGCGCACCTCGGCGCGGTCCACCTCGTCGAGCAGGCGGAGGGTGTGCGCGGCGCCGTCGGTGAGCGTGTTGCGGTGGAACTCGTAGGCGAGCTCCACACCCGCGTCCGCCGCGAGCGCCGCGGCGCGCCGGGTGTCCTCGACCACCGCCCGGCGCCGTTCGGGCGGTGTCGCGTCGGTGCCCGTGACGCCTGCCCAGATCCGCACCCGGGGCGCCCCGAGGGCCACGGCCGAGCGCAGCACGGCGTCGAACTCCCCCGGGTCGGTGTGCCCGGCGCGGTAGTACGAGCCGTACGAGGCGACGGCGAGCCCCGCGTCCAGGGTGGCCGCGCGCACCGCCCGGGCGGCGGCCTCGTCGCCCGGGGGCACATGGACGTCGCCACCCCATTCGACGCACTCCAGGCCCGCACCGGCCACGGCGGAGATCACCGCGGCCGGGTCGAGGTGGCGAAGGGTGACCGAGCAGATGCCCAGCCGGCTCACGCGGTCTCCTCCCTCACGGTGGGGACGCTGTCCGCGCCCCCGTCGCCGAAGTCCACGACGGTACGAGTGCCGTCGGGCCAGCGCACGGTGACGGTGTGTCCGCTGACGTCGACCGCGGCGAGCCCGGTGAGCGGGGCCGGTCCGGGGTCGCCGGTGAGCGAGGCGAGCGCGGCGAAGAGGGTGCCGGACGGGTCCTCGCCGACGGTGCCGGTCAGTTCGGGGACCAGGGCCCAGGTCCCGTACGCGGTGCCCCGGGGCGCCCGTACCGTACGGGAGGTGTCCCAGCCGTGCAGGCCGAGGAGCTGGCCGGTGACCTCCGCCCCGGCGAGCGACACTTCGGGTGCCCCGTCGGTGGCGTCGGTCTCGGTGGCCGTGCCCGGGGGCAGCGCGACGGCCCAGCCGGTGTGGTGGACGGTGGTCCCGGCCGGGATGTTCACGGTGCGGTGGACCCGCAGTTCGAGCCTGCCGCGCACCAGGGTCAGGCTGTCCAGGCGCGCCGCGGGCAGGACGGGGCCGCCGGGCGGGAAGAGCGGGGTGTGGGAGGAGGCCAGCCAGTCGGGGCCCGCGGCGAGCGGCTCGATGCGCAGCCGGTCGCTGCGCACGCCGCGCACCTGGAGGGCGATGTGGTTGTCGGGGATGTTGTCGGCGCTGGTGGGGCCGGTGCGGGTGGAGTAGGCGAGCCGCCCGTAGAGGGGTTCGGCGGGTGGCCGCTCCGCCTCCCAGGGGCGCACCTTGCAGCTGCCGTGGTTGTGCAGCCGCACCAGGCCGTCGCTCGCGGTGGTCTGGACGAGCAGCCCGGGGGCGGGCAGCGCGAGCGCCCGGTCGGGCCCTTCGACGGGGGCGGGCTCCTCGGGGGCGGTCCACACGGGGTGGTCGGCCGGGAGCAGCAGGCCGAGGAAGCCCTTCGACGCCCAGTAGGGCGAGGCGGGTCCGGAGTAGCGCTGCACGGTCGGGGCGTGCGGCCCGTACCAGCCGAGGCCGAGGATGCCGTCCGCGCTGAGGGCGCCGCGGTCGAGGAAGTGGCGGAGCGCGCCGCTGAGCAGGCGGCGGGTGGTGCCGGGTGCGAGCGGGGTGTGGCCGGTGAGCGCGCCGAGCGCCACGGCGGCTCCGGCGGCGAAGCGGTAGGTGAGGGAGCGCCCGTGGTGGATGGGCGCGCCGTTCGCGTCGAAGAGCAGCGCGAAGCCGTCGAGGAACTCCTCGAGGCGGGGGCCGAGGCGGTCCAGGAGGGCGCGGTCCTCGGCGAGATGGGCGTGCAGCAGCGGATACATGTGCAGCGCCCAGCCGTTGTAGTGGTCGAAGGCGCGCCCGTCGCCGTCGGAGTACCAGCCCTGCCCCTGGTACCAGCCGTCCAGCAGGCCGAGTGGGCGGTCGATGGCGCGGGCCGTTTCGGCGTCGCCGCGTCCGACGGATTCGAGGAAGCCGGCGACGGTGAGCTGGAAGAGGTACCAGTTGTTGGGAGCGGGCGCGTGGCGCAGCGCGCCGCGCAGCCACTCCTCGGTGCGGTCCCGGGCGTCGGGGGTCAGCGCGTCCCAGGTCCAGGGCGCGGTCAGGCGCAGCCCGAGCGCGATGGAGGCGGACTCCACCATGGGCTGCCCCTGCACCCCGTGGTGTCCGATGAGCGGCCAGGACTCGGCGTCGTCCCGCCCGGGGGTGCGGGTGCCGTGGTCGATCCCCTCGGTGTAGCGCTCCAGGAAGCCGTTCGGGTCCTTGCCGTAGGCTCCGGCGCCGCGGAGCGCGGCGAGCAGGAAGGTGCGGGCGAACCCTTCGAGCCCGTCGGAGCGGACACCGGACTGGGACGGCGGCCCCGGCAGGTCGAGCAGCGCGTGGTGGGGGGTGGCGAAGCGGAGCGCGGCCCGCAGCAGTCCGTCGGCGGTGGCTTCCCAGTGGGCGCGGGTGTATCCGGTGTGCGGGCTGAGGGAGCGATCGTCTTCGGGGAGGTCGAGTACGAACATGTGGGGGTGGGTCTCCTTGTCCGGGGCGGCCGTACAGAGGGGCTAGGCGGAGCGGTCCAGCCGTTCGTGGCGGACGGGGTGGGCGAAGTCCCGTCCGGCCACGTAGTTTTCGACCTCGCCGATCGCGAGGTCGGCCAGCCGCCGCAGCTCACCGCTCTTCGATCCGGCGATGTGCGGGGTGAGGAGCACGTTGTCGCAGGTGTACAGCGGCGACTCGGCCGGCAGGACCTCCGGCACGGTGACGTCGAGGACGGCGTGGAGGCGTCCCGCCACCACCTCGTCGGTCAGCGCCGCCTGGTCCAGCACCGCCCCCCGCGCGGTGTTGATCAGGGTGGCGCCGTCCGGCATGGCGGCCAGCAGCTCCCGGCCGACCAGGCCGCGGGTGGCGGGCAGCAGGGGGGTGTGCACGCTGACGATGTCGCTGGTGGCGAACAGCTCCCGCAGGCCCACCTGCCGTACGCCCAGCTCCCGGGCGTCCTGCGCCGTGACGTACGGGTCGTACAGCTGGACGTCGAGGTCGTAGGGCTCCAGCAGGGCGATCACCCGGCGGCCGATTTCCGAGGCACTGAGGATGCCGACCGTTCTGCGGTAGTTGCCCGCGTCCGGGTAGCGGCCGCTCCAGTCGATGGCGCGCCGTTCGGTGCGGTAGTCGCGGGCCATGGCGAGGACGCGCTTGTTGGAGAGCAGGATCATGGCGAGGGTGTACTCGGCGACGGGTACGGCGTTGGCCGCGGCCGCCGAGGAGACCGCGATGCCGCGCTCCCAGCAGGCGTCGGTGATGTGGTGGCGTACCGTCCCGGCGGTGTGGACGACGGCGCGGAGCCGGGGCGCGGCGTCCAGGGCACGGTCGTCGAGGGGCGGGCAGCCCCAGCCGGTGACGAGGAGTTCGGCGTCGGCGAGGGCGCGGCGCGCGGCGGGGGTGGTGAAGTCGTCGAGGACGAGCTGCGGATCGAGGTCGAGGAGTGCGGTGAGCCGGTCCAGCGCGCCGGAGCCGAGCACCTGGCGGGCGGTGCGCGCCGCCATGGCCAGGGCGGCGCGCGGGCGGGGACGGGACGGCGGCTGCGATGCGATCACTTGACACTCCCTGCGGTCAGTCCGGACTTCCAGTAGCGCTGGAGCATCACGAACGCGACGATCAGCGGTACGACGGCGAGCAGCGAGCCGATGACGACCAGCGGGTAGTACTCGGGCGACACGGTGGCGGAGCTGTTCCAGGTGTAGAGGCCGAGGCTGAGCGGATACAGATGCTGGTCGGAGAGCATCACCATGGGAAGGAAGAAGTTGTTCCAGATGGCCGTGAGCTGGAACAGGAAGACGGTGACGAAGCCGGGGCCGAGCATGCGCAGGCTGACGCGCACATAGGTCTGGAGTTCACCCGCGCCGTCGACCCGGGACGCCTCCAGCACCTCGTTCGGTACGTAGCCGCTGCTGAGCAGGCGGGCGAGGTAGACGCCGAACGGGTTGAAGAGGACGGGGATGAAGACCGCCCAGAAGGTGTTCACCATGCCGACGCCGGAGGCCACCAGGTAGAGCGGCAGGGCGAGGACGGTGGGCGGCACCATGACGCCGGTGAGCACGAGGGCGAACAGCTTCTCCTTGTGCCGGAACTCGTACTTGTCGAACGCGTAGCCCGCGGCCACGCTGATCAGCGAGCCGGTCAGGGCGCCGACGACCGCGTACAGCAGGCTGTTGACGTACCACTCGCCGTACAGCCCGCCATCCATGGAGAACAGGTCGGAGAGGTTGCTGGCGAAGGAGAAGTTGCCGAAGGAGAGGATGTCGCTGCCGAAGAGGGCGTCGGCGTTCTTGGTGGACGCCAGCAGCAGCCACAGGGCGGGCAGCATGGTGTAGAGCGCCGCGATCAGGACGACGGCGTTGGCCACACCGCGGCTGGTCAGCCGGGACCGGACACCGGATCCGGGGGTGGTGCGCAGGGTGCTGTTCGGCGTGGTGGTGGTCATCGCGCGCTCCGTTCCCGGCGGCCCGACCAGCGCGTCACGGCGTACGACAGGGCGCAGGTGACGATCAGGAGGATGACCGAGGCCGCGGAGGCGAGTCCGTAGTTGTTGCGGCGGAAGGCCGCGTCGTAGATGTACATGTTCGGGGTGAAGCGGGAGTTGACCATCGGGGTGGCCTGGTTCATCAGCATGGGCTCGGTGAACAGCTGGAGCGCGCCGATCAGGGAGAACATGCACACCATCACCAGGGAGCCGCGGATGATGGGCACCTTGACCTGGAGCGCGGTGCGGATACCGCCCGCGCCGTCGATGGTCGCGGCCTCGATCACCTCGCGCGGCAGCGCCTGGAGCGCGGCATAGAAGATGATCATGTTGTAGCCGAGTCCGCTCCACAGGGCGATGTTGACGATCGACGGGAGCACGGTGTGCAGGCCGAGGAAGTCGATGGTGATGTCGGCCTGGGCGAAGACCTTGATGATCGGGCTGAGCCCGGGGGTGTAGAGGTACAGCCAGAGGACGGCCGCGATGATGCCGGGCACGGCGTGCGGCAAGTAGAGCAGCATCTGCGCGGTCCGCCGCAGCCGGACCAGGCCCGAGTCCAGCAGCAGGGCGATCGCGAGGGCGCTGAGGACCACGAGCGGAACGAAGATCACGCAGTACAGGGCGATGGTGCCGAACCCGGTGAGGAAGCTCGGGTCCTGGAGCACCGCGAGATAGCTGCGCAGTCCGGTGAAGACGGTACGCCCGCCGCCGAAGCCGAGCCCCTCGTGGTCCTCGCCGAAGAAGCTGAGGTAGATGGCGTACCCGACGGGGACCAGGAACACGGCCACGAGCAGGGCCGTGAAGGGGGTCAGCAGCACGGCGGCGGCGATCCGCTGCTGGCGCCGGCCGGTTCTGGAGGGCGGTTCGGCGGCGGCCGCCGGTGGCGGCGCCGTCCGTTTCGAGGAGATGACGGTACTCACGGGATACCTCGGCTCACGGTGAAAGAGGAAGCCGGCTCGGCGAGACGCGGCGGAGGTGACGGGGCTCAGCGGGTGGTGACCGACAGGCCGAGGCTCTTCAGGTCGGGCATCGTCCGGCTCTGGGCATCGCGCAGGGCTTCCAGGACACTGCCGCTCCCGGCACCGGCCTTGGCGAGCCCGTCGTCACCGGAGGTGGTCGTCGACACCATCCGCGGTCCCCACTGCCAGGTGGGGGCGATCAGCTTGGCCTGCTCATCGAAGAGGCCGAAGATGTCCTGGCCGGAGAAGTAGCTGGTGTCCATCTCCTTGCGGGCGACCGGGACCAGGCCGGGCACGGACGGGAAGGCGCTGCTGACACCGCTGGCGAGCTTGGCACGCAGGGCGTCGGGGCTGGTCACCATCCAGGAGATGAACTCCATGGCCTCCTTGGGATGGTTGCTGTCCTTCGTGACCATGAACGTCGAGCCGCCCTGGGTGCTCACCTTCGGCTTGGCCGCGTCCCACTGCGGCACCGGCGCGATGGCCCACTTACCCTTGCCGTCGGGGGTGGACGCCATCATCGAGCCCGCGGCCCAGGCGCCCGCCAGATAACCGGCCGTCTCACCGCTGCGCAGATGGGCCCGCCACTGCTGGCTGGACCCGGGCTCCACGCGCACCAGGTCGTCGTCCTTCAGGCCCTGCCAGTAGTCCGCGACCTTGCGGGTGGGGGCGTCGTCCATGGACACGCGCCAGGTGTCGCCGGAGGTGTCGTACCACGTGGCCCCGGCCTGCCAGGCGTACGCGGCCATGTACAGGGTGCCGCCGGTGGTGAAGAGGCTGGCGATGCGGGAACGGGGCGCCTTCTTCTTGAGCTTGCGGGCCGAACTCTCGAACTCCGCCCAGGTCTTGGGGACCGCGATGTGGTTCTTGGCGAAGATGTCCTTGCGGTACAGGAAGACCATCGGCTCGATGTCCACCGGCACGGCGTAGGTGCGCCCGTCGAAGGTGGTGAGGTCCAGCGCCTGCGGCAGGATCTTGCGGCGCACCGAGTCGGGCAGCAGCTTGCTGATGTCCCGGGGCACCCCGTCGATCGTGAAGCCGGGCAGCTGGGGGTATTCGATGGTGGCCACATCGGGGGCGTTGCCCGCTCGGGCGGCGTTGCTGAGCTTGGCCCAGCCGCCCTGCTCCCCCGAGGGGACCTGCGCGAAGTCGACCTTGATGTTGGTGTGGGTGCGGTTGAACTCGTCCACCACCTCCTGACTGCCGCGCAGCGCGGACCAGAAGGTGAGGCGGACGGGGCCGTCCTTGGCGGTGTCCGCTCCGCCGCCGCCGGAGCAACCGGTCAGCAGGAGGGCGAGCAGTGTGAGCAGTGCCGTTGTTCCGGCTGTCGCACGGCGTCCGGTAGCCGGGCGTCCTGGGCGTCTGTGACCAGGCATGGACCCTCCCCTGTTCGCGGTGGAGCGGTGGAGTCAGGGGGAATCCTGATCGCTTGACGGAAATACCGTCAATACATCGAACAGAAGAAACCAAAGCGGTCAAACGATCGGACGCTCGGATCAGGCGAGCGGGACCGTCGAATCCCGGGCCACCAGACCGGGCAGCAGCTCCAGGTGGCGGGCGGCGCCCGGCCACCGGCCCTCCCGGGCGTGGTCGAGCTGCCGGAGCAGCAGCCCGAGGGCGGCCCTGCCCACCTCCGCCTTCGGCGGGGCGACGGCCGTCAGCGCGATCTGGCCCATGTCGGCCACCACGTCGTTGTACGCGACCACCGAGCAGTCCCGCGGCACCTCGACCCCGGCCTCCCGCAGCCGCTGGACCAGCACCAGCGCTTCCATGTCGCCATGGATCAGCGCCGCGGTGGCCCCGGCCCCGCGCAGCGTCTCCGCCAGGTCGGCCGCCCGCGCATCGTCGGCACGCGGATCGGGGCCCGCGGTGCGCGAGCTGAGGATGGTCGGGCAGCCCTCGGCGATGCCCCGGGCCGCCGTCTGCTCGGCGAACTCCGACCGGATCACCCTGGCTGTCGGGCTGTCGTCGCGCGCGGCCAGCACGATGCGCCGGTGGCCGAGGGAGGTCAGATGCCCCAGCGCCAGATACACCCCGTACGCGTGGTCCGAGCGCACACAGTCCAGCTCGTACAGGGAGCTGCCGCGCTCGGGGCGGCGCTCCATCAGCACCACGGGGACGTCCAGGGCGCGCAGCCAGGAATGATCCCGCGCCGCCTCGGCCGACGTGCGCCAGTGCGGCGAGAGCACCAGGCCGCGCGCGCCCGCCTCCAGCGCCGAGCGCACCGCGGTGCGCTCGGCGTCGGGCTCGTCGGCCGCGATGTGCAGCGCGAGCCGCAGCCCCGCCTTCTCGGCGACCTCCCGGGCCGCCTGCACGGCTTCGGTCAGATAAGTGTTGCGCTCCGGGATCACCATGCCGACGGTGTCGCCGGTCGCGGTGGATTCCGGGGCCCTCGGCTGGAGCGAGCGGGCCACCCCGTGACCGCGGCGTACCTCGCCGCGGCGGGCCAGCTCCTCGACGTCCCGCCGTACGGTGACGACGGAAACCCCCAGCTCATCCGCGAGATCGGTGATCCGCGCGATGCCCCGAGCCTCCACCAGGTCCGTGATCCGCGCCTGTCGCTTCCGCGCCGACTCCCGCATGTCCTACCGCCCGTCTCGCCGGACGCGTACGGCCGGACTGTGCGTCGACGCGATCGGCTTTTCGTTATCCGCTGAACACCGCCATAGTAGCGATCATTCGATCAGGGGCAGCGGGGCGTCGTCACACGCCGGGCGGGAAGCCGTCGGGGAAGCCGTCAGGGGGGAAGCGGCGCATCAGCCACTCGGCCTGCACCTCCAGGACACGCTGCTTGCGCCGGCCGGCGCGGACCCTCACGATCAGCGCCACTTCCAGGAAGACGAAGAAGGCGATCGGCACCAGCAGCACCGGCTTGCCGGTGAGTACCAGCTGCACCACCAGCCAGATGGCGACGAACGGCACGACCGCCATGGCCGGGACCAGCTTGACCGGGCTGCGCTCCCGCTCGATCATCTCGGCGTGGTTCCGGGCGGCCCGGGCGCTGCGGTCGTGGAAGGCCGGATGCCGGGCGGCCACCTCGAAGGGGGTGCCGGGCGGCACCGCCTCCCGCTGCGCCCCGGCGTCGTGGTCCGGTACGAAGACGCGGTAGCGGAGCGACTTGGAGCCCCGGGTGCGATGGTGGCGGTAGCCGTACGCGGTGGCCAACTGGATCGCCTGGTCGGGGCGGAGTTCGGTGGTGGAGATGTCCACTTCGGGCCGCCCGTCGAAGAGATGGACGTAGTGGCCGGGCAACTCGCGCCGCGCCTGGGCCATCCGCTTCGACAACGTCCCTCGCACCGCGGCCACGTCCCACCTCTTGTTGCACCCTGCACGACCGGCTGACCGGGCACACGCTACCTGCGCGGTGGTGGGGCCGTATCAGCAGGTCAGAGGTGGTCGAAAACCGCTCGGCATAGGGTCATACGTCAGGAAACCGACGATGATGGCCGGTCAGCGGGCGTCGGCGCGGGGAGACCTGGGCGCGGGGGCGTACGGCCTACGCGGCGTCGGGGCCGCCGGGCGGCCGCCCGGCCCGGCCCTCTCCCCTATAACGGCCCCGTCCCCTATAACGGCCCTGTCCCCTATACCGAGCCTCTCCCCACTGACGGTCCTCTCCTATAGAGAGGACAGAAGGAGAGGGGAGACGACCCGGGGCGGGACCCCCTTCGCCGTCACCGTCCGGCGGGAGACCCCGGCCACCCGGGAGCAGCCGGACCACCGCGGCGCCCGTCCCCTCCTCGGCGGGCTCGTGGGGCATGGGCTCCCGTCGCGTCGGGGTCCGGTCCCCGGCCAGTGACAGCACCGGCGGTTTCGGCGCAGAACGGTGTCCCGGGACGGTTCGCGAAACACGGGTCACCGGCGTCGGGTTCATCGCGGTCGCTCGCACGGCTTGGGCCCTTCCGGTCGTGGTGATGGCGGGGGGTTCTCCCTGCCATACGTACGGCCGCGCCGCCGTGCTCAATCCGCCGGAAAAAAATTTGAGCGACGCCGAAATCGGCATATCCGGGGGCGAATCCACGCCTCCAACGCGCGGGCGCGGAGGATACCAACGGGTAGAGATCTCTGTCCCGGCTTTATTCACTAGTGATGAGGTCTCCACGACCGTGCCACACCAGGCACTAGCGTCCGGTGTCACTCCGAAGCAAGGAGGGCGCTGTGCGATCAGCAAACCTGAGCAGATCCATCGCATCCAGCCGTACGATCGGCAGCGGGCTCATCATTGGTGCGCTCGCCGTTACGCTCGCGGCAATTCTCATCCCCGTGAGCCTGTTCAGCTCGAGCAGCGCCGCGGTACTGCCCAACGGTGTCTCGGACGATGGCGGCGGGACGGTCACCACCCAGTACGGACCGCTCACGCCGACCGATCGGGACTTCGTACGCAAGGTCAAGCTCGCCGGCCTCTGGGAACTCCCCTCCGGACGGATGGGCAAGGAACGCGGGACCTCGGAGGCCGTCAAGACCGCGGGCCAGCACCTCATCGACGGCCACACCGAACTCGACCGCCGTACGAACGAAGTCGCCCAGGCCTTGGGCGTCAGCCTGCCCACCCAGCCCAACGACCAGCAGCAGGGCTGGCTGAACGAGATGTCCCAGGCACCGAGCAGCGCAGAATTCGAGCGTTTGTTCGCGCAATTCCTGCGCAGTGCCCACGGGAAGGTGTTCAATCTGGTGGCGCAGGTTCGTGCCCAGAGCAAGAACTCCATGGTCAGGTCTCTGGCCACCAGGGCCAACACCATCGTTCTCGACCACATCACGGTCCTCGAGGACACCGGGCTTGTCGACTACGACGCCCTCTAACGACTAAGTGAAGTGATCTCATGAGGCAACAGACCCACAAGCGCGGGCGGTTCAAGAACAAAACGGTCGCCATCGTCGCCGCCCTGGCACTGGGCGGCGGCGGGGCCGCGATCATCACCGCCAACGCATCAGCAAGCGGGGACAACAACACCTCCGCTCAAGGTGGCGCCGTATCCGCCAAATCCGCCGGTGGCACGATCAGCTGCCCCGACGTGAGCCAGAAGCTGAGCGGCGATGTGCCGAAGGGTTCCCAGGCCCAGGTCGCCAAGGGCCTCGGCGAGCTGGACAACCAGGTGGCCACCGCCTACCAGCAGATGAACAAGGGCCAGGCCTCGGGCGACGAAGTCCTGACCAAGCTCAACGACCAGCGCCAGCAGACGCTCAGCCAGATGGGCCAGGCCATGGGCCAGGGCGGTGGGGAGAACTCCCAGCTCCAGGGCATGAGCGAATGCAAGATGCAGCAGGTCGCGCAGCAGGCGGGCCAGCAGGACGGCCAGCAGCAAGGCGGTGAACAGCAGCAGGGCGGCGACCAGCAGCAAGGCGGCGACCAGCAACAGGGCGGCGAGCAGCAGGGCGGCGACCAGGGCGGCCAGCAGCAGGGCGGCGAGGGCGCCAACGACGTGCCCGGCAACGCCGGCGGCCAGGCGGGCAACGGCCCCGCGCAGGACGACTTCGTCGACATCACCAAGGTGCAGCCGAACGCCGAGCAGGCCCCGCAGGCCAACGGCAACGGCTCGACCGGCACCTTCACCTCGGAGTGCGGCGTCGGCGAGGCGGGCCTGCGCAACAGCGACAACGTCATCGTCGCCCCCGGCGTGTCCAACGGCGCCCACCACATGCACGACTACGTGGGCAGCGACAAGAACGACGCCTTCGCCAACAACCAGACCTTCGAGCAGGGGGGCACCTCCTGCGCCAACCAGGACGACAAGTCGACGTACTACTGGCCGGTGGTCCGCCTCCAGGACGGCAAGGACGAGGCCGACGCCAACCAGCTCGGCGGTGGCCAGGAAGGCAACGTCGGCACGATCCTGACTCCCAAGGAGTCCAAGATCGAGTTCAAGGGCAACGCCCAGAGCAAGGTCGAGGCCATGCCGAAGTTTCTCCGGATCATCACCGGTGACGCCAAGGCCTTCACCAATGGCGATGCCAATGCCAACGCCTCCTGGAGCTGCTCCGGCTTCGAGGACCGTCAGCTGACGGACAAGTACCCGCTCTGCCCCGAGGGCAGCGACCTGCTGCGCACCTTCGACTTCCAGGGTTGCTGGGACGGCCAGAACATCGACAGCGCCAACCACCGTGACCACGTGGCCAACGCCAACGAGGACGGCTCCTGCCCGCAGGGCTTCAAGGCCATCCCCCAGCTGGTGAACACCATCAGCTACGAGAACCCGGGTGACACCCCGTTCGCGGTGGACGGTTTCCCCGAGCAGTTGCACAAGCCCATCACCGACCACGACGACTTCATCAACGTGATGTCGGATGAGCTCATGAAGAAGGCTGTGGACTGCATCAACAGCGGCCAGCAGTGCAAAAACTGATGACAGGTGATCACCTGGCGCGCGCCGGCCGCAAG
>NZ_RIBZ01000834.1:0-18049 GCF_003721215.1 Streptomyces botrytidirepellens | reverse complement strand
GTCCCGCGCGGCGGGGCCGCGTGGGACCCGGCGGGGTCCAGGGGCGGGGGAGCCCGTCCCGTCCGCATCCGCATCCGCTTCCGACCCGCTTCCGTTCCGCCCCCCTCGCCTCTGGAGACCGTGAGATGAGCAACGCCACCGCCTCGACCATTCGCTGGGAGCAGGGCGACGACGGCGTCGTCACCCTTGTGCTCGACGACCCCGGCCAGTCCGCCAACACCATGAACGCCGCCTTCATCGCCTCCCTCGACGCGGTCGCCGACCGGCTGGAGGCGGAACAGGGGTCGATCCGCGGCGTCATCGTCACCTCCGCCAAGAAGACCTTCTTCGCGGGCGGCGACCTCAAGGACATGGTCACGCTGGGGCCCGACCAGGCCCAGCAGGCGTTCGAGACCAACCTGCGCATCAAGCGCGGACTGCGCCGCATCGAAACCCTCGGCAAGCCCGTCGTCGCCGCGATCAACGGCGCGGCGCTCGGCGGTGGTTTCGAGATCGCCCTCGCGTGTCACCACCGGGTCGCGCTCGACACCCCCGCGTCGCGGATCGGCTTTCCCGAGGTCACGCTCGGCCTGCTGCCGGGCAGCGGCGGGGTCGTCCGCTCGGTGCGGCTGCTCGGCGTGGCCGACGCGCTGCTCAAGGTGCTGCTCCAGGGCACCCGGTACGCCCCGCGCCGGGCGCTGGAGGCGGGGCTGGTGCACGAGGTCGTGGACACGCCGGAGGAGATGCTGGCCAGGGCGCGCGCCTTCATCGATGCCCACCCCGAGTCGCGGCAGCCCTGGGACGAGAAGGGGTACCGGATTCCCGGGGGCACCCCGGCGGACCCGAAGTTCGCGGTCAACCTGCCCGCCTTCCCCGCCAATCTGCGCAAGCAGCTGAACGGCGCCCCCTACCCGGCGCCGCGCAACATCCTCGCCGCCGCCGTCGAGGGCTCGCAGGTCGACTTCGAGACGGCGCAGACCATCGAGGCCCGGTACTTCACCGAACTGGTCGTCGGCCAGACCGCCAAGAACATGATCCAGGCGTTCTTCTTCGACCTCCAGGCGGTCAACTCCGGTGCCAACCGGCCACAGGGGATCGAACCGCGCACGGTCCGCAAGGTCGCGGTGCTGGGCGCCGGGATGATGGGCGCGGGCATCGCCTACGCCTGCGCCAAGGCCGGTATCGAGGTCGTCCTGAAGGACGTCTCCGACGAGGCGGCCGCCAAGGGCAAGGCGTACGCGGAAGGGCTGCTGGCCAAGGCGGTCGCCAAGGGCCGTACGAGCGAGGCCCGGCGCGACGCCCTGCTGGGCCTCATCACCCCGACCGCCGACCCGCGCGACCTCGCGGGCTGTGACGCCGTCATCGAGGCGGTCTTCGAGGACCCGGCGCTCAAGCACAAGGTCTTCCAGGAGATCGAGTCCATCGTCGAGCCCGATGCGCTGCTGTGCTCCAACACCTCCACCCTGCCGATCACGATGCTGGCGGAGGGGGTGCAGCGCGCCGGTGACTTCATCGGGCTGCACTTCTTCTCACCCGTCGACAAGATGCCGCTGGTCGAGATCATCAAGGGCGAGCGCACCGGGGAGGAGGCGCTGGCCCGCGCCTTCGACCTGGTGCGGCAGATCAGCAAGACCCCGATCGTCGTCAGCGACTCCCGCGGCTTCTTCACCTCGCGCGTCATCGGACACTTCATCAACGAGGGCGTGGCGATGGTCGGCGAGGGCATCGACCCGGCCTCGGTCGAACAGGCCGCGGCCCAGGCGGGCTATCCCGCCAAGGTGCTCTCCCTGATGGACGAGCTCACCCTGACCCTCCCGCGCAGGATCCGCGAGGAGACGCGGCGCGCGACGCTGGAGGCGGGCGGCGAGTGGCGGCCGCACCCGGCCGACGAGGTCATCGACCGCATGGTGGACGAATTCGGGCGCCCGGGGCGCAGCGGGGGAGCGGGCTTCTACGAGTACGACGCGGCCACCGGCAAGCGCCTGGGGCTGTGGCCGGGGCTGCGCGAACACTTCGGCACCACCCCCGACAACAGCATCCCCTTCGAGGACATGAAGGAGCGCATGCTCTTCCGCGAGGCCCTCGACACGGTGCGGCTGCTGGAGGAGGGCGTGCTGACGTCCGTCGCCGACGCCAACATCGGCTCGATCCTGGGCATCGGCTTCCCCGGCTGGACGGGCGGGGTGCTCCAGTACATCAACGGTTACGAGGGCGGCGTGGCGGGCTTCGTGGCCCGCGCCCGGGAGCTCGAGGCGGCGTACGGGGAGCGCTTCGCACCCTCGCCGCTCCTGCTGGAGAAGGCGGAGCGCGGCGAACGCTTCACGGATGAGCGGGCGGTGAGCTGACCGGGGCACGGGACCGGGGCGCCGATATCTGGCGAATATCGGCGCCCCGTTGGCGAGATATAGCCATGCATAAGCGCACGCCGAGCGGGTGGACTGTCCCCATGAGCAACACGAGCAACATGAACAGCATGGGCAACGACCACCCCGCCCCCACCGGCACCCTCTTCGTCCTGGTGCACGGCGCCTGGCACTCCTCCTGGCAGTGGGCGCCCACCCAGCGCGCCCTGGCCGGGCTCGGCGCGGTGAGCCTCGCCGTCGACCTGCCGGGGCACGGCTTCGACGCCCCGGTGCCCTCGGGCTATCACGCCCCCGGCCAGCCGGGTCTCGCGACCGAGAAGTCCGCGCTGGCCGGGCTGACCCTGGAGGAGTGCGCCGGGGCCGTCGTCTCGGCGCTGCGCGCGGTGCGCGGCCACCGGCGGGTCGTCCTGGTCTCGCACAGCGCTGGTGGCGTCTCCGCCTCCCTGGCCGCGGAGCAGGCTCCGGAACTGGTCGACGAGCTGGTCTATCTGTCGTCCGTCGTGCCCGCGGGACGCCCCCGCTTCGCCGACTACATGACGTCCCCGGAGCAGGCCGCGGCCACGCGCGGCCAGGGGCTGATGGTGGGCGACCCGGAGGCCATCGGCGCGTTCCGCATCAATCCGCTGTCCGCCGACCCGGAGTACGCGGAGGAGCTGCGGCGGGCCTACTACCACGACGTCCCCGCCGGGTCCTTCGCCCGCTGGCGCCACGCCCTGAGCCCCGACATGCCGTTCGCGATACCGACCACCCCGGTCGCCCTCACCCGGGAGCGGTGGGGCCGTATCCCGCGGACCTTCATCCGGTGCGCGGAGGACCGGGCCCTCACGCCCGCGGTGCAGGACCTGATGATCGCGGAGGCGGACGCGGCGATGCCGGACCAGCCGTTCACGGTGCGGACGCTGCCGGGCGGCCATTCGCCGTTCGCCGTACGCCCCGCCGAGCTGGCCGCCGCCCTCGTACAGAGCTGAGCGCACCCCCCACGAGGGCTCAGTCGGCGGCCATCCCGTACCAGGCGCGCAGCTCCTGCTTCATCGACCGCTGAAACGCGATCACCAGCGCCTGCACCACCAGCGGTTGCATGTCCGCCGACAGCGACTTCTTCGCCGCCACCCGCTCGGCCCCGCCGCCCGACTCCGGCTCCCGCTCCGGGCCCCACACCTCGTCGCGGAAGAGGCGGCCCAGCTCGCGGGCCACCGAGCGGCTGTGCTCCAGCACGACGGTGTGGGCCGCCAGGATCGTCTCCAGGTCGATGGGGACGTCCAGCAGCCGCAGGCCCAGGTGGAGCACTCCGGGGTCGACGCGGAAGACGTCCGGCCGGTCCGTGCGCTCCAGCGCGTGGAGGGCGGCCAGCCGGTCGACGTCCTCGTCCGACAGCTCGCGCCCCGCCCGCCGGGCCAGTTGTTCGCGGGTCGCCTCCTCGGGTGCCTCGGGCGCCCAGGAGGCGACGAGGGCGCGGTGGATGGCGAGGTCGTCCGCGCTCAGGTCCTCCGGGAGCTGCCGCAGATAGCGCTCGATGGCGGAGAGGGTCATGCCGTGGTGCTGCAACTCCTCGATCAGCGCCAGCCGCGACAGGTGCCCGGGCCCGTAGTGCCCCACCCGGCGCGGGCCGATGGCGGGCGGCGGGAGCAGTCCGCGGGTGCCGTAGAAGCGGATCGTACGGACGGTCACGCCGGCCCGGGCCGCCAGCTCGTCGACGGTGAGGGTCGGTTCCTCGCTGTCGGGGGTGCTCATGGGCGCGCCTCGCTCTCCGGTGTGCTGCCCGCTCAGGCGTATCAGTATTGCTGTCTCATCATCACTGTGAAACCTTGCGGCCTTATCCGATCGCACAGAGATCCGTCCGCACCGTTGACGCTCTCTTTACCCGGCCAATAGCGTGCATCGCTGTTCAGCTGTGTTGGTTTTCTTGCGAATATGTGAGGTGGGGTCGGATTGGGCACGGTACGCGGCAGATACGGCACACGACTGATCGCGGTGGCGGCTGCCATGGCCACCGCGCTCGGCGCCGCCCTCACCACGGCGGACAGCGCCGCCGGAAGAGCGCCGGACGCGGGCAAGTTCCCGGCGGATGTGCACAGTTACCTCGAGGACCCGGAGAAGACCGGTGAGGGCCAGGAGCCCCCGCACACCCGCCTGAAGCCCACCGGGCCGGACGCGGAGAAGTGGCAGCGCAGCCTCGACGGCAGCTGGCGGTTCGCCCTCGCCGACAAGCCCGAGGACGCGCCCGCGGGCTTCTGGAAGGAGGGCTACGACGCGTCCTCTTCCCAGGGATTCCAGCGCGTGAAGGTCCCGCACACCTGGCAGACCGACGACCTCGACCACCCGATCTTCCGCAACATCGACGGCGAGATCGTCCCCGAGAAACCCCCGAAGGTCCCGCGCGACGTCAACCCCACCGGGGCGTACCTGAGGGACGTCCAGGTGCCGAAGAGCTGGGACGGGCGGCGGCAGGTGCTCCGCTTCGACGGGATGACCTCCGCCGCGTTCGTCTGGGTCAACGGCCGCTACGTGGGCTACGACCAGGGCGGCTACGTCCCGGCCGAGTTCGACGTCACCGACTATCTACGGCCCGGCCACAACCGCGTCGCCGTCCAGGTGCACCGCTGGAGCGCGGGCTCGTACCTGGAGGACTACGACCAGTGGCGCTTCGCGGGCATCTTCCGCTCCGTGTCGCTGTACTCCACCCCCAAGACCCGGATGGAGGACGCGTACGTCACCACCGACCTCGACGCCGACTACCGGGACGCCACGCTGCGCACCGAGGTCGACATCGCGCGCGCCGAGGGCGGGACGAAGGGCAAGCAGCGGGTCACGGGAGTGCTGTACGACCCGCGCGGCCGCGAGGTGCGGCGGCTGTCCGCCGAGGAAGCGGACGGCAAGGCCGAGCTGACGGCACAGGTGAAGACCCCTGCCAAGTGGTCCGACGAGACGCCCAACCTGTACCAGCTGGTGCTGAAGTTGCGCGACGCCGACGGCAAGGTCACGCAGACCGCCCGGCAGAGCGTCGGGTTCCGCGAGGTCGAGGTCGAGGACAAGCAGCTCAAGCTCAACGGCAAGCGCATCCTCATCCGCGGCGTCAACCGCGCCGAGACCGACCCCACCACCGGCCGGTACGCCACCCGGGAGCGCATGGAGCAGGACGTACGGCTGATGAAGCGGCTGAACGTCAACGCGATCCGCACCTCCCACTACCCCTCGGATCCCTACCTCTACGAACTCGCCGACCGTGAGGGCATCCTCATCGACGACGAGATGGAGGTGGAGACCCACAGCTTCGAGAACTGCCCGGACGACTGCCTCGCCGAGAAGCCCGAGTGGCAGAAGGCGTTCCTCGAACGCCACCAGGGCATGGTCGAGCGCGACAAGAACCACCCCAGCGTCATCATGTGGGACACCGGCAACGAGGCCGGGCTCGGCAAGGCGCACTACGCCATGGCCGAGTGGACGAAGAAGAACGAGCCGACCCGGCCGCTGTACCACCAGCCCAACCGGCCCGACGGCGACGCTCCGTTCGCCGACATCGCGGGCCCGCGCTACCCCACACCCGCGAAGCTCGAAGAGAAGGCCAAGACCTTCACCAAGCCGATCGTGATGGGCGAATACGCCCACGCGATGGGCAACAGCCTCGGCAACTTCCGGGAGTTCTGGGAGGTCATGCGGAAATACCCCAACGCCCAGGGTGGCTTCATCTGGGACTGGGCCGAGCAGAACATCAAGCGCCCCCTGATCACCACCCCCGACTCCTCCGGCAACCGCGTCGCCGCGAGCCTGTCCGGCAAGCCGAAGGTGGTCGACGGGAACCACGGTAAGCACAACAAGGCGCTGTACCTGTCCGGTCTCGACGACTTCGTGGAGACCTACCGCGATCCGAAGCTCGACCTGACCGGCAAGGGGGTCACCCTCGACGCCCAGGTCAAGCCCGCTGAGGAGTTCACGGGCGACTTCACCATGGTCAGCAAGGGTGACCAGTACGTGCTGCGGATGAAGGACGCCGACACCCTGGAGTTCACGATCACCAGCGAGGGCAAGCCCCGCACGGTGACCGCGGACGTCCCCCAGGGCTGGACCGGCGCCTGGCACCGCGTCACCGGCACCTACGACGGCGGCGCGCTGCACCTCTACGTCGACGGCAAACAGCTCGCCGAGACGCCCTGGAGCGGCCGCATCGACTACACCGGCTACGATCTCGGCGTCGGCCGCAACGCCGACACGATGGAGGACGGCTACCCCGGACGCACCGCCAAGGGCACCATCGACCAGGTCCGCGTCTATGACACGGCCCTCGGCGCGGCGCGGCTCGCCGCCGGTGAGGACCCCAAGCGGGACGCCCTGATCGCCCTGGACTTCGACACCTTCCAGCGCAAGGGCGACTATCTGTCGTACGGCCTCTACGAGTCCGGCGTGGACGGCCTGGTCACCGCCGACCGCAAGCCGGAGCCGGAGACCGCCCAGCTCGCCTGGGTGCAGGCGCCGATCCGTCTCACCGACGCCGACGCCCGCGAGGGCAAGGTCAAGATCACCAACGAGCGCGTCTTCACCGGCACCTCCGACCTCAAACTGCGCTGGAAGGTCACCGAAGGCGCGAAGACCGTCGCGAGCGGCACCCGCGCCCTGAACGTCGGGCCGGACGCGAGCGAAGAGGTCCAGCTGCCCGCCCCGCCCGCGAACCCGGACGGCTACGAGCGCTACCTCACCGTCGAGGCGGTGACCGCCCACGACGCGAACTGGGCGAAGGCCGGACACGTGGTCTCCTTCGGGCAGTTCGCGGTCGGCGGGACGAAGGTCCCCGAGCCCGAGCGGGCGCGTAACGGCGACGCCAAGGCCACGTCCACGGTCAAGGGCGACACGGTCGAGGTCACCGGCCCGGACTTCCGCTACACCTTCGACAAGAAGAAGGGCACGCTCACCTCGATGCGCGCGGGCGGCCGCGAACTCCTCACCTCCGGCCCCGAACTCGACGTCTGGCGCGCCCCGATCAGCAACGAGCGCTCCGAATGGGGCACCGCCGAAGGCAAGCAGTGGCGCTCCCTCGGCCTCGACCGGCTGCGCGCCACCGTCATGGGCATGGACGTGACCCCGGGCGACGACGGCACGGTCACCGTCGCCTTCCACACCACCGTGACCCCGCCCGAGGCGACCAACGCGTCCTTCGACCAGACCATGACGTACCGCGTCGACGGCTCCGGAGAGATCGGCATCCGGCACCAGGTCCAGGCGCGCGACGAGGCGGCCAAGCTGTCGTACCTGCCGCGGGTGGGGATGAAGCTGAAGGTGCCGGAGCGGTACGACACGTTCCGGTGGTACGGCCGCGGCCCGGTCGAGAACTACAACGACCGCAAGGACGGCACGCCCATGGGCGTCTGGTCCTCCTCCGTCCAGGACCAGTACACCGAGTACCTCAAGCCCCAGGACCACGGCAACCACGACGACGTGCGCTGGGCCTCGCTCACCGACGGCCGCAGCGGCGGCCTGCTGGTCTCGGGCGACCTGGAGGTGGGCGCGAGCGCGTACGACGACCTCGACCGCGCCGCCTACCCTCACCTCCTGAAGCGCAACGAGGGCTGGAACACCCTGCACGCCGACCACGCCGTCACCGGCGTCGGCGACACCCCGAACCCGGTGCGCGACCAGTACCGGGTCAAGGCCGACAAGGCGTACGACTACACCCTCACGCTGCGTCCCCTGCCCGCGGACTGACAGCGACCGCCCCCAGCCGGTGCCCGGGCCGCGGCCCGGGCACCGGCGCGTTCTCCGGCGCGCGTCACGATGGAGGTATGAGCACCACACACCAGACCCCGCCGGAGCCGCCGCCCGTCGGCGGCATCCTGTGGTCCATCGCGGGTGACATACGCAGCGTCCTCGCCCTGCCCGCCGCCACGGCCATGCAGGTGGCGCACCCGGGCGTCGGCGCGGGCGTGGACCAGCACTCCGCCTTCCGCACCGACCCCTGGGGGCGCGGCGAGCGCTCCCTCCAGTCGGTCCAGCTGTGGGTGTACGGCGGGGAGCGGGCGGCGCGGGAGGGACGGCGGCTGCGGACGGCCCACGAACCGATCCGGGGCGTGGACGCGCACGGGCGCCCGTACCACGCGCTCGATCCCGCGCTCTACGCCTGGGTGCACGCCACCGCTTTCCCCGCCTACCTGCACGCACAGCGCTACCTGGGCCGCCGCCCGTTCACCGGGGCGGAGGAGCGGCAGCTCTACGCGGAGCTGCTCCGGGTCGGCCGGATCCTCGGCCTTCAGGACCGCGACATGCCGCGGACGGTCGAGGAGTTCTGGCCGTACTACCGGCGGGTGCTGCGCGAGGAGCTGGAGGCGACGGCCGTCGTACGGGAGCTCGTCGCGGCCGACGCGCCCCTGCCCCCGCCCGCCGCTCCGCTGCCGCGCGCCGCCTGGCCGCTGCTGCGCCCGCTGTTCAACCGCTTCCGGGCGTTCCTGACGGCGGGGCTGATGCCGCCCGACGCCCGCGAGGCGATCGGGCTGTCGTGGACGCCGGCGCGGGAGCGGCGGCTGCGCCGGTTCGGGCTGGCCGTGCGGGTGGTGGTGCCGCTGCTGCCGGAGCGGTGGCGGTACCTCCCGATCGCCCGCGAGGCCCGCCGGGCCGCCCGCCGCCGGACCACCTAGAAGGGGCCCGGCGGCCGACGCGACGTCACCGCTCGGAGTGCGCCGCCTGGATCTTCTGCCAGGACTTCGGCCGCACCGGCGCCTTCGCCGGGCTCAGCTCCGCCGCCCGGGCCTGCGTCGCCCCCGGCTTCGACGGGGTGAACAGCCAGGTGTCGAAGAGCGCGGCCAGCGGCTCGCCCGAGACCTTCTCGGCGTACGTGACGAAGTCCTTCACCGAGGCGTTGCCGTACCGATTCTTCGTCGTCCAGCCCTTCAGGATCGCGAAGAAGTCCTTGTCGCCGACGCGGTTCCGCAGCGCCTGGAGCGCCAGCGCGCCCCGGTCGTACACCGCCTCGTGGAACTGGTTCTCCGCGCCCGGGTTGCCCGGCTCGACCTTCCAGAACGGGTCGTCGGCCGGGTAGGAGTCGTACGTGTAGTCCGCCAGCTCCTGCGCCGTGCCCTCGCCCTCCTTCTCCGACCACAGCCACTGCGCGTAGCTCGCGAAGCCCTCGTTGATCCAGATGTCGCGCCAGTCCTTCACCGAGACGCTGTCGCCGAACCACTGGTGTGCCAGCTCGTGCACGACCACCGACACGTTCGAGCCCTTGGCGAACTTCTTCGGGCCGTAGAAGGACCGGGTCTGGGTCTCCAGGGCGAATCCGGCGGACACGTTCGGCACATAGCCGCCCAGCGCCTCGAAGGGGTACGGGCCGAAGACCGTGGACTCCCAGTCGGCGATCTCGGCCGTCCGCTCGATGCTGGCCCGCGCCGCGCCCGCGGTGTCCCCCAGGTCCTTGCTGTAGGCGTTGAGGACGGGCAGCCCGTTCGCGGTGGTGTCCGTCGTGATGTCGAACTTGCCGACCGCGAGCGTGGCCAGATAGGTGGCCTGCGGCTTGCTGGAGCGCCAGTTGTAGCGGGTCCAGCCCAGCTGCGAGCTGTTCGACGTCAGGACGCCGTTGCTGATGGCCTGCGTACCGTCCGGCACCGCGACCGAGACATCGTACGTGGCCTTGTCCAGCGGATGGTCGTTGCTCGGGAACCACCACCACGCCGACTCCGGCTCATTGGCCGCGACCCCGCCGTCCGGCGTCCGCTGCCAGCCCGTGAAGCCGCCCGCCTCGACCTTCGACGGCGTGCCGCTGTAGCGCACCACGACGGTGAAGGGGCGGCCGGAGTCGAGCGCCGCGGACGGGGTGATCTCCAGCTCGTGGTCGCCGGTCCTGGTGAACGCCGCCTTCTTGCCGCCCACCAGCACCTCGCGCACGTCGAGCGCGAAGTCGAGGTTGAAGCGGGACAGATCCTGCTTGGCCTTGGCGACGATCGTCGCCGTGCCCTCCAGGCGGTCCGTCTTCGGCTGGTACTTCAGCCGCAGGTCGTAGTGGGAGACGTCGTATCCGCCGTTGCCGTACGAGGGGTAGTAGGAGTCCCCGATGCCGGGCGCGCCGGGCGCCGGTTCGGCCGCCGACGCCGGGATCGCCAGCAGCAGGCAGGCCGCGGCCGCGCTCGGGACGATGAGTCTGTGGTGACGCACGAGTCCTCCAACTCGTAGGGGAGAACGATCACTCGCGACTCTATGTACTCCGTGTGCACACTTCCCGTCCATCGGTTATCTGACATGCAATCGACATCCAGCCGCCACAGGAGCCCCGCCGCGCCGTCCGCCCTCTTCTGTACAAGAGTTCACTCGCGCTAACGTCCGGCCCGTGCTGCTACGTAGGCGGAAACCCCGCATCCACTGGGCCAGGCACCTCGTTCCGGCGGTCACCGCACTGGTGGCCGCCACCCTCTTACCGCTGTCTCCCCTCGGCACCTCACCGGCCCACGCGGCCACGGTGCGGGAGAGCAGACCCGTGTACTCCTACGACGACGCCATACGCGAATCCGTATGGGTGGACACGAAGCTCGACGGCGACGCGGACGGCAGGACCGACCGGGTCGCCGTCGACATCGTGCGGCCGCGCGAAGCCGCCCGGCAGGGCCGTAAGGTTCCCGTGATCATGGACGCCAGTCCGTACTACTCCTGCTGCGGACGCGGCAACGAGAGCCAGATCAAGACCTATGACGCGAACGGCAAACCGGTCCTGTTCCCGCTCTTCTACGACAACTACTTCGTCCCGCGCGGCTATGCCACCGTCCTCGTCGACCTCGCCGGAACCAACCGCTCCGACGGCTGTGTCGACGTCGGCGGCCGCTCCGACATCCAGTCCGCCAAGGCCGTCGTCGACTGGCTGAACGGCCGCGCCACCGGATACAGCGCCGCGTCCGGCGGCAAGCCCGTCACGGCGTCCTGGAGCAACGGCCGCACCGGCATGATCGGCAAGAGCTACGACGGCACCATCGCCAACGGCGTCGCCGCCACCGGCGTCAAGGGCCTGAAGACCATCGTGCCCATCGGCGCCATCTCCTCCTGGTACGACTACTACTTCGCCAAGGGCGCGGCCCTCTTCGGCTCCGGTCCCGACGGGCTGGCCGGCGCCGTCGAGAGCGACGCCGCGCACGGGCGCTGCGACGCCGTACAGAAACGTCTCGTCGACGGTGCCCCGCGCAGCGGCGACTGGACGGGGCTGTGGAGCGCGCGCGACTACGTCCCCGACGCCCGCAAGGTGCGCGCCAGCGTCTTCGCCGTCCACGGGATGCAGGACCTCAACGTCCGCACCAAGCACCTCGGACAGTGGTGGAACGCGCTCGCCGACGCGGGCGTGGAGCGCAAGATCTGGCTCTCCCAGACCGGACACGTCGACCCGTTCGACTTCCGGCGCGGAACCTGGGTCAAGACGCTGCACCGCTGGTTCGACCACTACCTCCTCGGCATCGACAACGGCATCGAGCGCACCCCGATGGCCGACATCGAGCGCGCCCCCGACCAGTGGTCCACCGACCGTGTCTGGCCCCCGTCCGGTACGCGGCAGACCACCCTGCGCCCGGCCCCCGGGAAGACCCCCGGCGTCGGTGTCCTCGGCACCGAGCGGGCGCGGCCCGGCGCCACCGCGGCCTTCACCGACGACCCCCGGCTGAGCGAGAGCGACTGGGCCGCCGACATCGACCGGCCGACCGCGGCCAAGGCGGGCTTCAGCACGCCACCGCTCACCCGCGACCTGCGGCTGTCCGGCTCCGGCACCGTGACGGTCACCGCCACCCCGTCCACCACCAGCGCCCACCTGAGCGCGGTCCTGGTCGACCTCGGCCCGGACACCATCCGTGACTACGGCGCGGCGGGCGAAGGCATCGTCACCCTTGACGACCGCACCTGCTGGGGGAGCAGCACGGCGGGCGACAGCGCCTGCTTCAAGGTGACCGCGGCCGACACGGAGGCGGTCGACCACACCGTCTTCAGCCGCGGCTGGGCCGACCTCGGCCACCATGCCGACGCCCGCAAGGGCCGCCCGCTGACCCCCGGCAAGCCGTACACCATCACCCTCGACCTGGCCGCCACCGACCACGTCGTCCCGGCGGGCCACCGGCTGGGCCTGATCATCGCCGGTACGGACGCCGGACTCCTCGAACCGCCCACCACCACACCCCGGTTGACCCTCGACCTCAACCGCACCTCGGCCCGCCTCCCGCTGGCCGGCTCCCTGCGGGCCGAGGGCGCTGTGCCCGGGGCCGCCCCGTCCCCGGAGCGGCTGCGCGGCATCCGCACCCCGCACATCGAGTCGCCCCTGCCCCTGCGCTGACCCGACACCCGGTGAGGCCGCCCGCACCCGGGCGCCTCACCGGGCACCACCGCACCGCACCGTGACCCCAGGAGGTCCGCACCGTGTTCTCACCCGCACCCTTCGTCCGCACCGCCGTCACCTGCGGCGCGCTCGGCGCGCTGCTCACCGGATCGCTCCTGGCCGCGCCCGCCCGGGCCGAACCGGGGGCGCCGCCGCGTACCGGGTTCGAGACCAGCAAGGGTGCGCGCTGGACGACGCAGGACGAGGAGGCGGACTTCCTCGCGGCCGTCGACAAGGCCAGTGCGCGCGTGGCCGTCGACACCATCGGCGCCACCGCACAGGGCCGCCCCCTGAACCTGGTGCGGATCGGCGCCCCCGCGGCGCCCGCCGACGCCGCCCGGGCCGCCCGTGGCAACTCCCTGATGCTCATCTGCTCCCAGCACGGTGACGAGCCGTCAGGCCGCGAGGCGTGTCTGACCACCATCCGCGACCTCGCCTACGCCAAGGACCCGGGGACCCGCCGCTTCCTGGAGCGTACGAACGTCCTCGTCGTGCCCACGGCCAACCCCGACGGCCGGGCCGCCGACACCCGCGGCAACTCCGAGGGCACGGACATCAACCGCGACCACATCACGCTCGCCACCGCCGAGTCCCGCGCCATGGCGCGCGTCATCCGCGACTGGCGCCCGGACACCGTGTACGACCTGCACGAGTACGGGGCCACCGTCCCGTACTACATGAAGGACCTGCTGGCCCTGTGGCCGCGCAACCTCAACACCGCAACTGCCGTACACCGCGAGGCGCGTACCCTCTCGGACGCGTACGTGCGCCCGCACGCAGAGGCCGAGGGCTTCTCCACCGGCGTCTACGGCATCTGGACCGACCCGGAGACCGGCGAGCCGGTCAAGCAGGTGGCGGGCGACGGCCAGGAGCGGATCCTGCGGAACACGGCCGGGGCCAAGAACAGCGTCGGACAGCTCGTCGAGACCCGTGTCGACCCGCTCACCGACGCCGAGAAGGCCGACCCCGCCGTCAACAACAAGCGCCGGGTGGGCTCCCAACTCGCCGCCCTGGACGGCGCGTTCGACTTCGTGAAGGAGCGGCGTCCGCGGATCGAGGCCGCCACGACCGCGGCCCGGCTCGCCGGCTACGCGGACCACGGCCCGGTCTACCTCGGCGGCGCGGACAACGACCCGGCCGGGGAGGGCGACGTCCTCCAGGACCCGCCGTGCGGCTACCGGCTGGACGCCGCGCAGTACACCGACATACGGGATGAGCTGGCCCTTCACGGGATACGGACGCGGGCCCTCCGTGGCGCCGGACACGATGTCCTCGTACCGCTGCGGCAGCCGCTGCGCGCCCTCGTTCCGCTGCTGCTGGACGGCCGCGCAGCCTATCACCTCACTGCTGGTCAGCCCGTGAACACGTGCTGACACAACGGGAGTCGTATTGACATACGTATCCGACTACTGGGTAGCCGCATATTCGTTCCAGTAAACCCAGTGAAAACAAACACAGTGAAAGGTTCATGCGTGACGGAGACACAGAAGGACACGGGGGACGTAAGAAACGACCCTCCGGTCACGGCAGACCTTCCCGGTAGTCCCGACCCGACCCCGGCTCCCCGGACCGACCGCGTGGTGTTCGGCGTATCCGCCGGGCTCACCCTCGCGTTCGTGGTCTGGGGAGCCGTGTTCACCGGCGCGCTCGAGTCCGTCTCGGACAGCATGCTGTCCGGGCTGATCCACAACGGTGGCTGGGCGTTCATCCTCGCCGCCACCGGCTTCGTGATCTTCGCGCTGTGGCTGGCGATGAGCCGCTACGGCAAGATCACGCTCGGGAAGGAAGGCGAGGAGCCCGAGTTCAAGACTGTCTCATGGGTCGCGATGATGTTCAGCGCGGGCATGGGCATCGGCTTGATGTTCTACGGGGTGAGTGAGCCGCTGGCGCACTTCGTCACCCCGCCGCCCGGGACCGACCCCGGCAGCGCGGCCGAGAAGATGCAGGTCGCCATGTCCACGACGCTGTTCCACTGGACGCTCCACCCGTGGGCGATCTACGCGGTCGTGGGTCTCGCCATCGCGTACAGCACCTTCCGCCGCGGCCGCCGCCAGACCATCAGCGCCGTCTTCACCCCGCTGATCGGCAGCAGGCACGCCAACGGCGCGGGCGGCCGCGTCATCGACATCCTCGCGATCTTCGCCACCCTCTTCGGCTCCGCCGCGTCCCTCGGGCTCGGCGCGCTCCAGATCGGCAGTGGCATCGAGGTGCTCGGCTGGAAGAGCGACGTCGGCACCGGGCTGCTGGTCGCCGTGATCGCGGTGCTGACGGTCGCGTTCATCGCCTCCGCCGTGTCGGGTGTGGCCAAGGGCATCCAGTGGCTGTCCAACATCAACATGGTGCTGGCGCTGTTCCTGGCCGTGTTCGTCTTCGTGGCCGGTCCCACGATCATCATCCTCGACCTGCTCCCGACGTCCATCGGCTCCTACATCGGTGACCTGCCGCAGCTGGTCGGCCGCACCGAGGCGACCGGCGGCGACACCGTCGCGACCTGGCTGAGCGACTGGACCGTCTTCTACTGGGCCTGGTGGATCTCCTGGACGCCGTTCGTCGGCATGTTCATCGCGCGGATCAGCCGCGGCCGCACCATCCGGCAGTTCGTCGGCGGTGTGATCCTGGTGCCGAGCACCGTCAGCCTGATCTGGTTCGCGATCTTCGGTGGCTCGTCGATGAAGCTCCAGGCCGCCGGGAAGCTGGGCAAGGAGACCACGCCGGAGGGTCAGCTGTTCGGCGTGCTCGACCAGTACCCGATGGCGAGCGTCATGAGCGTCATCGTGATGATCCTCGTCGGCATCTTCTTCGTCTCCGGCGCGGACGCGGCCTCGATCGTCATGGGCACCCTCTCGCAGAAGGGCTCCTTCGAGCCGAGCCGCTTCGTCGTCATCTTCTGGGGCGTCGTCACGGGCGCCGTCGCGGCCGTCATGCTGCTCGTCGGCGGCGGCGGTGACGACGCGCTCACCGGCTTGCAGAACCTGACGATCCTGGTGGCCGCACCCTTCACCCTGGTGATGGTCGGCCTGTGTTGGGCCCTGCTGAAGGACCTGCGCCGCGACCCGCTGATCGTGCGTGGCGAGAAGGGCGAGGAAGCGGTCGAGATGGCCGTCATCGCCGGACACGAGAAGTACGACGGCGAGTTCGAGATCCGGATCGGCCCGGCCGCTCCCGCCGAGAACATCGACGGCGCCGCCGGGACGGGCGAGGCCGAGACCTCGACCGCGGACAGCGCGAAGAACGGTGCGGGCGAGGACCGGGTCTCCACGGGCGAGACCCGCTAGCCCTCCCCGTCCCACCCACGCGGTGGGACGACGCCTTCTCGCCGGACCCCCGCCCCCGGTCTCCCGGGGCAGCGGGGCTCCGGCGAGAGGCGGTTCCGGCCCCTCGCCGGGAGCCCGGCCTGATCGACAAGACACCCCCTGGGCGGGTCGCGGTGACGCTGCCCCGATGGGGGAATACTTGGGGCATGACCTCCGAGTACGCCACCTTCGGGCTGGTACCGGCCATGCGCGCCGGCGGCGTCCTGTCCGACGGCGCGTACCAAATGCACCGCGACTTCCTGGACTTCGAGGTGAACGGCAGACCCCTGCTGCCGCGCCTCGCCGACCTCGACGCCGTCTCCCCGCTCGCCTCCGACCTCGGCCCCACCGTCTTCGCCGAGCAGGTCCACAGGCTCCTGCTGGAGACCGAGCCACCGCTCGACGGCGGACGGCACGTCATCTACGGCTGCCCCGAATGCGAAGGGCTGGCCTGCGGCGCGGTCACCGCCGTCATCGAACGGGACGGGCCCGACATCGTCTGGCGGGACTTCCTCTGGCAGACCGACCGGACCACCCCCGACCCCGAACGCGACGGCTACCACGGCATCGGCCCCTACCGCTTCCACGGCGACCAATACCGCGCCGAACTGACCCGGCTGCTGCACACCGCCGATGCCCACGACCTCTCCGCCGACCGCCGCGTCCTCCTCATCGGCCGACGCGCCGCCCTCCTCGCCAAGCTCGCCGCCGCGCTGCGGCGCACCGGGCTCGGCGCCGAGATCACCCTCGACGCGGTCGGCGCCCACGCGGGCGAACTCCGCCGCTACGCTGTGGTGTTCTTCGGCCGGACGATCCGTCAGGACGAGCGCGACGCCGTACGGGACGCCTTCGCGAAGGCCCGCTCCGACGCCGTGTTCATCACCGGCCTCGCCCCCATCGTTCCCCTGCTCGTCGCCCAGGTCGAACAGGCCCTGGACCGCACCCCGCCGGACCGCCGCCGCCTGGTCCGGCTCGCCGCGCGGGGTGGCGAAGCGCTCGTCGAGGTCGCCTCCGAGTGCCGCGTCCGCCTTGCCGCCCACCGCCTGGACCGCCTCTCCCGCCCCCACACCCTCGACGTCCACGACGCCCCCCTGCCCCCGGGCGTCCACCGCCTGCCCCTTCCCCCGAAGGCGGCCCGAGGCGAGTCCTTCCTGGTGGCCCGCACGACGGACACGGTCCTGACGGCAGCGACAGCGCGGTAGGTGTGGGTGCCGGTGCCGGTGCCGGTGCCGGTGCCCGTGCGGGTGCGGGTGCGGGTGCGGGTGCGGGTGCGGGGGTGGTGTGTGGTGGGTGCGGGGGCCGGGGCCTCCGGGGCAGGGCCCTGGACCGTCTATTTACGGCGCCGCAGCTCGGAAGCGTGAAGTGGCCGTTTGACGACCGGCGCCACAAATACACGTGGTGTCCAGGACCCCACCCCTGCGACCCCGACCCCCTCCCCGCCGTTGCCGACCGCGGCCCACCGGCCGCCATGCCCCGGTTAAAATCGGGCGCCTTATGACTGCCACTCTCGTCGCCAAGGATCTGGCCGCCGGACACGGTGACCGCCCCCTCTTCTCCGGGCTCGACCTCGTCGTCGCGCCGGGCGAGGTCATCGGCCTCGTCGGGGTCAACGGAGCCGGGAAGTCGACCCTGCTGCGGTTGCTGGCCGGGCTCACCGACCCCGAACAGGGCACCATCCGGATCAGCCCGCCGCACGCCACGGTCGGCCACCTTCCGCAGGAGCCCGAGCGGCGGGAGGGGGAGAGCGTACGGGCGTTTCTGGCCCGCCGTACCGGCGTGGCCGCCGCGCAGGCCGACCTCGACGCCACCACCGAGGCGCTCGCGGACGGCGCCCCGGGCGCGGACGACGCGTACGCCGTCGCCCTGGAGCGCTGGCTGTCGCTCGGCGCGGCCGACCTCGACGAACGTGCCGACGAGGTCGCCGCCTCCCTCGGGCTCGACATCTCGCTCGACCGTCCCATGACCGCCCTCTCCGGCGGCCAGGCGGCCCGCGCCGGTCTCGCCTCGCTGCTGCTGAGCCGGTACGACGTCTTCCTGCTCGACGAGCCGACGAACGACCTCGACCTCGACGGCCTCCAGCGCCTCGAAACCTTCGTCAA
>NZ_RIBZ01000837.1:0-17768 GCF_003721215.1 Streptomyces botrytidirepellens | reverse complement strand
GCCGCGCTGGCGGCGGGGGCCTGCCTGGTCATCGCGGGCGGCGGCGCGGCCGCGGCCGCCCTCCTGCCGGGTAAGCCGCCGCCCGCCGCCCCGGCCACCAGCCCCTCGACGGGCCATGCGTCCACCGGCCCTTCGACGACCGGTCCTTCGTCTCCTTCGTCGTCCGGGGCCGCCACCCCGCCGACGTCGACGGGCGACCCCACCCGCGAGGGGTCCGGCGATGTGACGTACCCGCCCACGACGACGTCTCCCCCGGGGGGCAGCGCCTCCTCGACCGACCGCTGAGCCCACCCACGCACCCCATCGGCTCACCCCTACGCGAAAGATTCCCGCATGTCCGTCGCACCGCCCGAGCCGCGCCATACCGCGCCCGGCTCCGCGCCCAGCCACCCCGCGTGGTCCTCCGCGCCGCGGAAGCGGCCCTCGCCCCGCCAACGGGTCATGCGCTTCGCCCGGCTGCCCTCCCGGCTGAGCCCGGGCGACCGCGAGGTGCTGTGGCTGTATCTGCTGACCCGAATATCCATTTGGATCACCGCCTACGGCGTCCGGTGGCTGTTCCCCCCGAACGGCGACGCGCACCAGCCCTCCGCCCTCCTGGAACCCTTCGAGCGGTGGGACTGGGGGCACTACCTCCACATAGCGCGCGACGGCTACTTCCCCGGGGAGAGCGGCCCGTGGGACAAGAAGTGGGACAGCCGGGAGGCGTTCCTCCCCGGGTTCCCGATGCTGCTGCGCGCCTTACACACCGTCATCCCGAGCTGGACCGCGGCCGGGCTGCTGATCTCCTTCGTCGGCGGGGCCGTCGGTGTCCTGGCGCTGGCCCGGATCGCCCGGCTGTATCTGCCCGGCCCGGACGGCGACCGGCGCACCGTGCTGTTCTTCCTGCTCTCGCCGTGCGCGATCTTCCTGGCCGTCGGCTACACCGAGGCGCTCTTCCTCGCGTTCGCCCTGCCCGGCTGGCTCGCCGCCCAGCGGCAGCGCTGGGCCGCCGCCGCCGTTCTGACCGCCCTGTCCACCACCGTGCGGATCAGCGGCCTCTTCGTCGCCGCCGCCATCGCCGTCCACTTCGTCCTCACCGCCGCCCGCGCCCGCGGGCACTGGCGCTCGCTGCCCTGGCTGGCCCTGCCCGCGCTGCCCGCCGCGTTGTTCACCTGGTACCTGCACGCCCACACCGACGACTGGATGGCCTGGAAGCACGCCCAGGAACGCGGCTGGTTCCGCACCTTCCACACCCCCTGGGAGGGCTGGTCCCACACCTGGAACGCGGCCTTCGACGAGACGCAGACCACCGGATACGCCGCGATGTTCCAGGCGGAACTGGTGGCCATGGTCCTCGGGCTCGTCGTCCTCGGCGTACTGCTGTGGCGGCGCCGCTGGGCCGAGGCGGGCTACATCGGCATCACCCTGTGGGCGCTGGGCACCTCGTACTGGTTCATGTCCATCCCCCGCTCCACCCTGCTGTGGTGGCCCCTGTGGATCGGGCTGGCCGGGTGGAGCCTGCGCAGGCCCCGGGTCAAGACCGTCTACTTCTGCCTCGCCGCGCCCGTGAGCACCGTCTTCACCCTCGCCTTCCTGTCGGGGCGGTGGGCGGGCTGACCACGGGGCGGCGGGGCGTGCGGTCCGCGTCGGGTCAGAGGTTGCCGCGCTTTTCCTGCTCGCGCTCGATCGCCTCGAACAGCGCCTTGAAGTTCCCCTTGCCGAAGCCCATCGACCCGTGGCGCTCGATCATCTCGAAGAAGACCGTCGGCCGGTCCTGCACCGGCTTGGTGAAGATCTGCAACAGGTACCCGTCCTCGTCCCGGTCCGCGAGGATCTTCAGCTCCCGCAGGGTCTCGATCGGCACCCGCGTGTCCCCGACCCAGTCCCCCAGCGTGTCGTAGTACGAGTCGGGCGTGTCCAGGAACTGGACGCCCGCCGCGCGCATCGCGCGCACCGTCGCGACGATGTCGTTCGTGGCGAGGGCGATGTGCTGGACGCCCGGGCCGCCGTAGAACTCCAGGTACTCGTCGATCTGCGACTTCTTCTTGCCCAGGGCGGGCTCGTTCAGGGGGAACTTGACCTTCCGGGTGCCGTCCGCGACGACCTTCGACATCAGGGCGGAGTACTCGGTGGCAATGTCGTCGCCGACGAACTCCTTCATGTTGGTGAAGCCCATGACCCGGTTGTAGAAGGCCACCCACTCGTCCATGTGGCCCAGCTCGACATTGCCGACGCAGTGGTCGATGGCCTGGAACAGCCTCTTCTCGGGGCCCTGGACGATCGGCTTGGCGGCGACGTACCCGGGCAGGTACGGGCCGTCGTAGCCGGAGCGCTCCACGAACGTGTGGCGGGTGTCGCCGTAGGTACGGATCGAGGCGAGCACCACCGTCCCGTGCTCGTCCTTGACGTCGTGCGGCTCCTCGATGCCGGTGGCGCCGTGCTCCACCGCGTACGCGTACGCGGCCCGCGCGTCCGGGACCTCGACGGCGAGGTCGATCACGCCGTCGCCGTGCTCGGCCACGTGGTCGGCGAGGAAACGGCCCCAGGGGCCGGACGGCTTGATCACGGAGGTGAACACGAAGCGGGCGCTGCCCGAGACGAGGACGTAACTGGCGGTCTCCCGGCTGCCGTTCTCCGGTCCGGAGTAGGCGACGAGCTTCATGCCGAAGGCGGTGGCGTAGAAGTGGGCGGCCTGCTTGGCGTTGCCGACGGCGAAGACGACCGCATCCATGCCCTTCACCGGGAAGGGGTCTGCCTGCCGCGCGGTGGTCGGGGTGGGGTTCAGGATCTCAGTCATATAGGCAGCGTCTCCCCGTGGCTCAGGGTGCGCAACAGTTCACGGATTCGCTGGGCAGACTGCATAGCGTGGGCCGGGAGATGGGCAGCATTCTGTACAGAGTGACCACCATCACAGCTCCCCCAGGAGGCCCCATGGGAATCGACGCGCTCGACGCCCGCCTGATCGAACTGCTCGCCCGCGAGCCACGCATCGGCGTCCTGGAGGTCTCCCGCCGCCTCGGCGTCGCCCGCGGCACCGCCCAGGCGCGGCTGGACAGGTTGCGCGCCCAGGGCGTGATCCGCGGCTTCGGCCCGGACGTGGACCCGGCGGCCCTGGGCTACCCGGTCACCGCCTTCGCCACGCTGGAGATCAAACAGGGCCAGGGCCCGGACGTCCGCACCCACCTGGCCGGTGTCCCCGAGGTCCTGGAGCTGCACACCACCACGGGGGAGGGCGACATGCTCTGCCGCCTGGTCGCCCGCTCGAACGCCGACCTCCAGCGGGTGATCGACCGCGTCGTGGGCATCGAGGGCATCGTCCGCGCCTCGACGGCGATCGTGATGGAGAACCCGGTCCCGCTCCGGATCATCCCCTTGGTGCAGCAGGCGGCCGAGGACTGACGGATCCGGGAGGGTGTGCAAAAAACCCGTTGCAAAGGAGTCTTTGCACACTTACTCTGCTCCGCATGGCCCAGAGCGACGACGTGGACGACGACGTACGGGTGCTCGACCCGCGCTCCCTGCGCGGGCTCGCCCACCCCCTGCGGATGCGGCTGCTCGGCGCGCTGCGCGAGTACGGGCCCGCCACCGCCTCCCAACTCGCCGACCGGCTGGGCGAGTCCAGCGGCGCCACCAGCTACCACCTGCGGCAGCTGGCCGCCCATGGCTTCGTCACGGACGACCCGGAGCGCGGCAAGGGGCGCGAGCGGTGGTGGAAGGCGGCGCACCGTACGACGAAGGTGGGCACTGACGAGTTGCTGCGTCACCCGGACCCGTCCGTGCGCGGCGCGATGAACACCCTGCTGCACGAGGTGGCGACCACCCACGGCCAGGAGCTGTCCACCTGGCTCGGCACCCTGCACGAATGGCCCGCGGAATGGCGCGAGGGCTCGGTCATCAGCGACTACACCCTGCGCCTCACGCCCGCGCTCGCGCGGGAAATGCTCGACAAAGTGCACGAAGTGATCGAGAGCTACCGCGAGAAGGAGGTCGACCCGGACACCGAGCACTCCGCCCGGTACCGCGTCCATCTGCACGGCTTCCCGCGCGACGAGGACTGACCCGACCCCTGGGGGAGAGCGAATGTACGGCGACCACGTCCACCACTTACTGCACCGCCTGCGCGCCGAGCAGCTCCGGCGCGAGGCCGCGCACCGGCATCGGCGCACGCAACTGCTGCGGACCCGGCTCGGCTGGCGGCTCGTGGAGGTCGGGCTGCGGCTGGCGACGCCGCCAGGCCCCGTCACCTCCTAGCAGTGCGGTACCGCGCCGCCCGACTGGAGGTTGTTCAGGGCCTGCACGGCGCCGTCGAGGGTGGTGACGGGGATCAGCCGCAGGCCCTTGGGCTGCTCGGCCTCGGCGTCCTTGCACTCCGCCTTGGGGACCAGGAAGACCGTCGCGCCGTCGCGCTTGGCGGCCTGGGTCTTGAGCGGGACGCCGCCCACCGCGCCGACCTTGCCGCGGGCGTCGATCGTGCCGGTGCCCGCGATCGCGCGGCCGCCGGTGAGGTCGCCGCCGCGGCCGTTGCCGTCCAGTTTGTTGACGATGCCGAGGGAGAAAAGCAGTCCGGCGCTGGGGCCGCCCACATCCGCGAGGCGCAGCTTCACCTTGACGTCGCCGGGCGACTTGTGGAGGTAGCCGAGGGCGGCGCTGGTAGCCGTGTTCTGCGACTTCCGCATCTCGTCGGCGTTGTGCTGCTGGATCTCCTCGGTCGTGTCGCCCACGTACACCGCCTCGCGCGGCAGCACGGCGCGGTCGGTGCGGAACCAGCCGCTGAGCACGTCCCCCAGACGGACGGTGGCGTCCGGTCCGGTCGCCGCGATCGTCGTCATCCGCAGCTGGCCCTTGGTCTTACGGGTGTCGCTCCCCGAGATGGTGATCACCTGCTTGCCGCCGTCCGCACCGAGGACGTTCACGGTGGTGCCCGGCTGGGCCACGGTGAACGGCAGGGGGGCGAGCGCGGCGACCGCCAGCAGGATGGCCACGAGCGCGGCGCAGACGGCGAGGATCCTGGCGCGGGGCGAGAGGGCGCGGAGGGAGACGGCAGGCATAGGAGTGAATTTAGTTGACCGGCGGGACGGCTGACGCGCCCCCCTGGTCAACGTAAGGCCGATCGTCACCTCAGGGCGTCCGCGACCTCCCGCGCCGCGTCCACCACGCGCGGGCCGACCCGCTCCGGCACCGCGTCGCACAGCATCACCACGCCTACGCTGCCCTCGAGCCCGGTCACCCCGATCAGCGGGGCGGCCGCGCCGCTGGCGCCCGCCTCCAGCTCACCGTGGGTGAGCGCGTACCCGGGGTCGTCGGGGCGGCCCGCGCGGGCGGCGAGGATCGCGCGCCCGGCGGCGCCCCGGTCCAGCGGATGCCGGAAACCGGGCCGGTAGGCGACGTGGTAGTCGGTCCAGGTCGGCTCGACGACCGCGACGGCGAGCGCCTCGGTGCCGTCGACCAGGGTGAGGTGGGCGGTGGCGCCGATGTCCTCGGCGAGGGACCGCAGCGCGGGCAGCGCCGCCTCCCGCACCAGCGGATGCACCTGGCGGCCGAGCTGGAGCACCCCGAGCCCGACCCGCGCCCGCCCGCCGATGTCGCGGCGCACCAGGGAGTGCTGTTCGAGGGTGGCCAGCAGCCGGTAGACGACGGTGCGGTTGACGCCGAGCTTGGTGGACAGCTCGGTCACGGTCAGCCCGTGGTCGGTGTCGGCGAGCAGTTTCAGGACACGCAGTCCCCGGTCGAGCGTCTGTGAGGTCTCCGCGGTCACGACGCCCCCTCCTCGGTGATGAGTGGCGGCTCCCCGCGAAGGTGCTCCGCCGGTCGCGGCGATACGCACCGGCTGCACTCCGCGGCGACGCTGCCACGGGGCGTGTGCGTGCACGAACCGTAGCGAGCGGGTCCGCTCAGCGGAAGTGGTTGTCCAGAATCCGAGCAGATCCCTCGCTCACCGCACACGACACGGAGGTCACCGCATCCGGGTGGCCCACTCCTGCACCTTCTTGATGCGCTCGCGGATCTGCCCCGCCGTCGCCTCCGCGCTCGGCGGACCGCCGCAGACCCGGCGCAGCTCGGTGTGGATCACGCCGTGCGGTTTGCCGCTCTGGTGGACGTACGCCCCCACCAGCGTGTTGAGCTGCTTCCGCAGCTCCAGCAGCTCCTTGTGGGTGACCACCGGGCGCCGCTCCGCGGGCATCTCCAGCAGATCTGCCTCCGCGTCCGGCTTCTTGCGGCTGTGCGCGATCTGCTTGGCCTGTCGCTTCTGGAGCAGCATCTGCACCTGGTCGGGTTCGAGGAGCCCGGGGATGCCGAGGTAGTCCTGCTCCTCGTCGCTGCCGGGGTGCGCCTGCATGCCGAACTCGGCGCCGTCGTACAGCACCCGGTCGAAGACCGCGTCCGACTCCAGCGCCTCGAAGGGCAGCGCGTCCTGCTCGCCGGTGTCCTCGTCCTGCTGCTTCTCGGCCTCTTCGAGGAGCTTCTCCTCCTCCGCGTACGGGTTCTCCTCCTCGCCGTCCTTCTTCGGCTTGTCGAGGACGTGGTCGCGCTCGACCTCCATCTCGTTGGCGAAGCCGAGCAGCATCGGGATGGTGGGCAGGAAGACGGACGCGGTCTCGCCGCGCCGCCGCGACCGTACGAAACGGCCGACGGCCTGGGCGAAGAACAGCGGGGTGGAGATGGTGGTCGCGTACACCCCGACCGCGAGCCGCGGCACGTCCACGCCCTCGGACACCATGCGGACCGCGACCATCCAGCGGTCGTCGGAGTGGGTGAAGTCCTCGATGCGCTGCGAGGCGGCGTCCTCGTCGGACAGCACCAGGGTGGCCTTGCTGCCGGTGATCTCGCGGATCAGCTTGGCGTACGCGCGCGCCGAGTCCTGGTCGGAGGCGATGACGAGGGCGCCCGCGTCCGGGATGGCCTTGCGGACCTCGGACAGCCGGTGGTCGGCGGCGCGCAGCACGTTCGGCATCCACTCGCCGCGCGGGTCGAGCGCGGTGCGCCACGCCTGGGAGACCGCGTCCTTGGTCATCGGCTCGCCGAGCCGGGCCGCGATCTCGTCGCCCGCCTTGGTGCGCCAGCGCATGTTGCCGCTGTAGGAGAGGAAGATGACGGGCCGCACGACGCCGTCGTTCAGGGCGTTGCCGTAGCCGTACGTGTAGTCGGCGGAGGAGCGGCGGATGCCGTCGTTGCCCTCTTCGTAGGTGACGAAGGGGATGGGGTTGGTGTCCGACCGGAAGGGCGTGCCGGTGAGCGCGAGCCGGCGGGTCGCGGGCTCGAACGCCTCCAGGCACGCCTCGCCCCAGGAGCGGGAGTCACCGGCGTGGTGGATCTCGTCGAGGATGACGAGCGTCTTGCGCTGCTCGATCCGGTTGCGGTGCAGCATGGGCCGCACGCCGACGCCCGCGTACGTCACGGCGATGCCGTGGTACTCCCGGCCCAGCGGACCCGCGCTGTACTCCGGGTCCAGCTTGATGCCGATGCGGGCCGCGGCCTCGGCCCACTGCTTCTTCAGGTGCTCGGTCGGCGCGACGACCGTCACCTGCTGCACGACGTGGTGGTGCATCAGCCAGGAGGCGAGCGTCAGCGCGAACGTCGTCTTGCCGGCGCCGGGGGTCGCCACCGCAAGGAAGTCCCGCGGCTGCTCCTCGATGTACTTGTCCAACGCGCCCTGCTGCCAGGCGCGCAGCTTGCTCGCGGTACCCCAGGGCGCCCGTCCGGGGAAGGCGGGCGAGAGGTGATGGCTGGTGGAGGCGGCAGTAGTACTCACGGTCTCCGTCAGGCTGGCTCGGTGGGGTCGATCGGGAACCGCGTCAGCCTACCGGTGCCGCCCTTCACGCTTCGGGGGTACGCCCCGATCCCACCCGAGGGTGGGATCAGGGTCACACCCGTCGGGATCGGACTCGCCCCCCGTACCGCGGCGTCACCGCTGTGCCGGACGTGGCCGCAGGCGGGTGGTGACCCAGGCACCGGCCAGGGCCACCGTCGCCATCGCGACGTAGACGGCGGTGAAGGCGGCCGGGTGGGAGGAGGCGGCGGCCGGGGTGGGAGTCGCGTCGGTGGTGGGGGCGATCGCGGCGCCGCCGAAGGCGACGAAGAGGACACCGCTCAGGCCGACGAGGGTGATGTTGCCGAGCGCGTCGGAGACCTGGAGCGAGGAGGAGTTGCTGCCCGCCTCCTCGGGCCGGGACAGCTTCAGCATCAGCACGCTCGCGCTGGAGATGGTCATCCCCATCCCGTAGCCGCCGACCGCCCAGGCGACGGCGACGGTCCACACCGGGACGGAGGCGGCGAGCGCGAGCGGCACCAGGGCGATGGCCACGGCGATCAGCAGCATGCCCAGCCCCATCAGCCGCTCCCGGTACGGCTCCAGCCGGGCCCGGCTCTGGGTGTACGAGCCGAGCGCCCAGGTCAGCCCGCCGCCCGCGAGGGCGAGCCCGGCGGCGGTCGCGGACAGGCCGCGCTGGGTGACCAGCATCAGCGGGACGAAGCTCTCCGCGCCCAGGAAGGCGCCCGCCGCGACCCCGCGCAGCAGCACCACCGACGGCAGCCCGCGGGCCGCGCGGAAGGTGCCCGCGGGGAGCAGCCGCAGCACGCACGGCACGAGCAGCGCGAGCCCGGCGGCGGCCGGGAGGAGGGAGTACCAGGCCAGGTCCTGGGCCGCGTACTGGAGCAGCCCGGCGCCGCCCGCGACGGCCAGCGCGAGCAGGATCCGGCGGCGGTCCATGGCCGGGGAGCGGCCGCCGGGCGGCAGGGTGCGCAGGGCCGGGAGCATCACCGCGAGCGGCGGCAGCACCAGCACCGGAATGGACAGGAACACCCAGCGCCACCCGGCCTGTTCGGTGACCGTCCCGGCGACGACCGGCCCGACGAGGACCGGCAGCACCCACGCGGCGGAGAAGGAGGCCAGCACGGCGGGCTGGAGCCGCCGCGGATAGGCGCGGCCGACGACGACGTACAGCGCGACGATCACCAGCCCGCCGCCGATGCCCTGGACGGCGCGCCCGCCCACGAACATCCACATCCGCTGCGCCGTCCCCGCGACCACCAGTCCCGCGCCGAACGCCACGATGCCGCCGACCAGCGGCGGGAGCGGCCCCTTGCGGTCGCACCACTCCCCCGACAGCGCCATCGCGAACAGGCTCGCGGTGAAGTAGGCGGAGAAGGCGTACGCGTACAGCTCGACCCCGTCCAGGGCGCGGGCCGCGATCGGCATGGCGGTGTTGACCGCGCTCGCCTCGAAAGCGATGAGGGAGACGACGGTGACGATGCCGAGGGTCAGCGCGCGGTGGCGGCGGCCGAGGATGGTGTCATCCCCGGTGTCCGGGTCCGCGGCCGGGGCCGGGTCCGGCTCGGCCGTGCGCGAGGTGGTGCTCCGTTCGGCGTCGGGCGGGTCGAGTGCGGTCATGCCGGTCAGCGTAAGAGCCGTGGACCGGGGTGACACCTGTCGGAAGTCGGTGGTGCGCCTCGGGCCTTGGACGTACGCCGTCGGGTCCCCGGTTGCGTCAGGTGGTGAGCAGCACGCCCGCGTACGAGACGCCCGCGATCACTCCCCAGGCGCACAGGCCCAGCGCCGCGACCCGGGCGCCGGTGCGGGTGAGGGAGGGGAGGTGGACCGCGCTGCCGAGGCCGAAGAGGGCGGCGGCGAGCAGGAGTTCCTGGCCGGTGGCGGCGGCGTCGAGCGCGGTGGCGGACGGCAGGCCGGTGCTGCGCAGCGCGACCATGCAGAGGAACCCGGCCACGAAGAGCGGCACCAGCGGGGGCCGCCGGGTCCCGGCGGTGGTGGTGCGCCGGGCTCCGGCCCGGGTCCGTACGGACACGGCGAGCGCGGCGACGAGCGGGGCGAGCAGCGCCACCCGCATCAGCTTGACCAGCACCGCTTCCTTCAGCGCCGCGGGCCCGGCGGTCTGTGCGGCCGCCACGACCTGGCCGACGTCGTGCACGCTCGCGCCCACCCAGCGGCCGAACTGCGCGTCGCCGAGGCCCAGGGGCTGCTGGAGCAGGGGCAGTACGGCGATGGCGAGCGTGCCGCACAGCGTCACCAGCGCGACGGAGGTGGCCACGTCCCGTTCGTCACTGTCGGACACCTCGCTGACCGCGCCGATCGCGGACGCGCCGCAGATCGAGTAGCCGGTGGCGATCAGCAGCGGCTGGTCGCCGCGCAGCCCCATCCGGCGGCCGAGCCACCAGGTGCCGCCGAAGGTGGCGGCGACCACGCAGAACACCATCGCGACGGTTGCCCAGCCGAGGCCGAGGACGTCGTCCAGGCTGAGCTTCAGGCCGAGCAGCACGATGCCGAGCCGCATCAGCCGCTTCCCGGCGAGGGAGAGCCCGGCCCGGCCGCGGCCCCGGACGAGCCCCCGGGTGCCGGGCAGGTGCGCGGCGCCGATGCCGAGCACGACGGCGGCGGTGAGCAGCGGTACGGCGGGCACGGCCCGGTGCACCGCCCACGCGGCCGCGACCCCGCACACGGCCAGCCCGAGCCCGTACGCGGCGGCGGGCATCCGACGGCGGGGAGCCACCACGGCGGTCGCGCCGGGCGCCCCTGTCACCGCCATGCCGTCACCGCCGTCGCGTGTATGACGTACGGCCCGGTCACAGGTCGTCCACCGCGGGGGCCTCGTACACCCGCCGGACGCTGCTGCCCAGCCGCACGATGTCCGCGCCGTAGACGTGGATCGAGATCGCCTTGGTGCCGCAGGCGTTCCACACCCTGTGGATATCGCCGGGCGGGGCGAAGCCGCAGACCGCGCCCTGCGGGTTGATCACGTCCTCCACGGCGACCAGCCGGGAGGCCGGGCCGTCGGGGACGAGGCGGTAGCGGCGTTCGTGCTCCTCGCCCTCGTGGACGCCGGTGACGCACCAGGACACATGGTCGTGGACGGCCGTGCGCTGGCCGGGCAGCCACACCAGGGCGACGACGGAGAAGCTGCCGTCGGGCTCGGCGTGCAGCACGTGCTGGCGGTAGCGGTCGGGATCGCCCTCGCGCTGGGCGGGGGTGAGCAGATCGGGCGTGCCGAGGTAGGGGGCGAGGCGTTCGCCCACCAGGTAGGCGGTCACATCGGGCGGCAGGCCGCGTCCGACGGCCTCGCGGACGCCGTCGACGAAGGCGCCGATGGGGGCCGTGACACGAGAGGACGGATACGCGGTGGTCATATCGGCAGCGTGCGGACGGACGGCCCATCACGTCCAACGACGAATTGTTGGGCGGGGGTCAACTTCCGCTTATATATGGGCCCTTGTGCGGGCCCTTGTACGAAGGGGGCGTCAGCAGCCGACCCGGTTCCCGGCCACGGTCTTCAGCTCCTCCAGCACCCGCGCCGTCGCCGGGATCTCCAGGTGTTCCCGCAGGACGTACGCGGAGACATGGCGCCGCGACGCCGGTTCGAGGGCGCGCCCGGTGACCTTGCTGTGGCAGAGGAAGGACAGCACCAGCCCCGGCATCATCGCGACGCCGAGCCCGGACGCGACCATGCTCTGCACCACCAGGTTGTCGTCGGTGGTGAAGGCGATGTCGGGCGCGAAGCCCTGCTCGGCGCATTCGTGCAGGAAGTTGGCGCGGCAGCGCAGGCATCCGGCGATCCACCGCTCCCCGCTCAGCTCGGCGAGCTTGACGGCCCGCCGCCGGGCCAGCGGATGCCCGCTCGGCAGCAGGACCGTCAGCTGGTCCTCCATCAGCGGGATCTCGACGAGTTCGGAGGGCGCCTCCTCGCGCAGCCCGGGATAGGTGAAGGCGAGGGTGATGTCGCATTCGCCGCGGACGAGGCGGTCGAGCGAGTCCGGCGGCTCCCCCTCCAGCAGGTCGACCCGCACCCCGGGGTGGGCGGCGGCGAGGCGGGCCATGGCCTCGGGGATGAGCGTGGCGTTGGCGCTGGGGAACGCGCACACCCGCACCCGTCCGGCGCGCAACCGGGTGATGGCGTTCATCTGGGCCTGGGCGGCGGAGATGGAGGAGAGGATGGTGTCGGCGTGCCGGGCGAGCGTCTCGCCCGCCTCGGTGAGCCGCATGCCGCGGCCGACGCGGATGAACAGCGGGCTGCCGACGGTCCGTTCGAGCGCCTTCATCTGCTGCGTTATGGCCGGCTGGGTATAGCCGAGCTCTCGGGCGGCAGCCGAGTAGGAACCGGCGCGCACCACCTCGTGGAACGTCCTGATGTGCCGGGAATCGAACACACCGGCATCATAGAGGGAAAACATAAGCGCGTTTTGGGGGAATGGAACATCACCCCTCCCGGCGCTTTTGAGTCACCCTGCCCCTCCCGCCCCTCCCCGCATCACCCGATCTCCGACGTCACCCCGCCGACATCCCCTCCGATCAGGCAGGCTGGCCTTATGCCGCACTACACGTCGTACGACCAAACGGAGCTGGCCTACCGCGTCCTGGAGGCCCGCGACGGGTCCGCGCGGCCGCCGCTGATCTGCCTGGCCGGGGGCCCGGGGCGGAACGCCGCGTACCTGGGCGACCTCGGCGGTCTCGACGCGCACCGCACCCTGGTCATCCCCGACAGCCGCGGCACCGGGGACTCGCCGCCCGCGGCCGATCCGAGCCAGTACGCGTTCCCGGGGCTGGCCGAGGACCTGGAGGCACTCCGCCGCCACCTCGGGCTCACCCGCTTCGCGCTGCTCGCCCACGACGCGGCGGCGGCCACGGCACAGGCGTACGCGGCGGCCCACCCGGACCACCTCACCCATCTGGTCCTGGTCTGCCCGGGCGCGCGGATGCAGGGCGAACTGCCCGAGGACGCCCGGGAGATCTTCGAGTCGCGCGCCGACGAGCCGTGGTGGCAGGAGGCGTACGTGGCGATCCAGATGCTGCCGGACACCACCGACCTCGCCGAGGTGCGGGAGCTGCTGCTGAAGGCCGCCCCGATGGCGTACGGCCGCTGGGAGGAGCCGCAGCAGGCGCACGCGGCGGCCGAGGGCGAGCAGCTGGGCCCGGTGCCGCGCGCGGGCTTCTGGCAGGGCGTGGACGAGGCGGGCCGCCGCGCGGTGCTGGCGCGGCTGCGCGAGGTGCCGTGCCCGGTGCTGGTGATCACCGGGGACCGGGACGCGGTGACCGGGGTGCGGGCCGGGGAGCTGGTCGCGGAGTCGTTCCCGGCCGGGCGCGCCCGGCCGCTGCACGGCGTGGGGCACTACCCCTGGGTGGACGAACCGGAGCTGTTCGGCCCCGTGGTGGAGGACTTCCTGGAGCACCCGCACGCGCCCGGCGGCCCCTGACAACCGTGCCCGCGGCCGCGTGTGAACGGCCGTTGTGAACGGCGTATGTCAGTCATATGGCAGCGCCCGCCGAACCATTGATGCCCCCTGAACCGCTCCGTATGGTCGTCAGCACGAGCACGACATTGGCCGTGTGCCCGAGTGGTTCAGGGGCTCGCCTGCAAAGCGAGTTACGCGGGTTCGAATCCCGCCACGGCCTCCACAGCGCCCCCGCGCTCCCCCGGCCCTCCCGGGCCGCTCATCCGCGCCCGTCCGGCCGCCGCTCGGTCCGTCTCTCGGCCTCTCCGTCGGTGAACTAGCGGAAACCCTCTGGACACATAGGCCTTACGAGGCGCATGCTCAGTTTCGCGAACGGGGTTCACGCAACTGGCCCCCTGACCTTTTTCACATTCTCCCCACTGAATGGTCTCCGACCCCCCGCAGTGAGTGCGTTTTCGACGCATAGGGTCACAGTGGTGCCTGCAGTCCGGAGCGGAGAACCCCCGGTGACTGAACAGGCACCCTTTGTTTCGACCTGCGATCCTGTGTTCCGTCTGGGGGAAATGTGCAGCCCGCCGTACCGGCCACCCATCTGCCACTGTCGACCGGCCAGAGCGAGATCTGGTTCATTCAGCAGCTGGAGCCGCCGGAGAGCACGACGTTCAAGGTCGGCGAATACCTTGAGATCCAAGGCCCCATAGACACCGCGATTTTCGAGAGGGCACTGCGTCAGGCCGTCGCGGAAGCCGAGCCGTACAACGTCCGGGTCGGCGAGGACGACGGAGTGCCCTGGCAGGTCCTCGACCCGGTGACCGACTGGGACTTCCCGGTCCTCGACCTGAGCGGCGAGCCCGACCCGCACGCCGCCGCCGTCCGCTGGATGAAGCACGACCTGGCCACCGGGCTGGAGCTGGACGCCCACCCGCTGTTCTCGTTCGCCCTGCTCAAGCTGAGCGACGACTGCTTCTTGTGGTACCAGGGCACCCACCACATCGTGTCCGACGCGGGCAGCGCCGCCCTGCTGGGGCGGCGCACCGCCGAGATCTACACCGCGCTCACCGAAGGCGCCGACCCGGCCGCGGGAGAAACCGTTTTCGGCTCCCTGCGGACCATGCTCGACCGGGACGAGGAATACCGGTCGTCGGAGGATTTCGCCAAGGACCGCGCGTACTGGATGGAACACTTCGCGGATTCCCCGGAACCCGCCCGGCTTTCCGGCCGCCCCGGCGACGACCTCTCCAGCGTGCTGCGGGAGACCGCTTACCTGACCGAGGAGGAAGCGGTCGAGCTGCGCGCCGCGGCGCGTAAATACGCGACGCACTGGTCGGCGATGATTATCGCGGCGACCGCCACCTATCTGCATCGATTGACCGGTAAATCGGACATCATTCTGACGCTGCCGGTCACCGCCCGGACCGATGCCACACTGCGCGGGATTCCGGGGATGTTCGCCAATGTGGTGCCGCTGCGCATCCAGGTGCGCTCGGATATGCGGATACGGGATCTGGTGCGGCAGGTCTCGCGGGAAGTCCGGCAGGCGCTGCGCCATCAGCGCTACCGCCATATCGACCTGGCCCGGGATCTCCACCTCCCGGACGGCGGAAACGGCTTCCTCGGCCCGCACGTCAATATCATGACGTACGACTACGACTTCGACTTCGCGGGACATCGCGTCATCGGGCACAACCTGTCCAACGGAACCGTCGAAGACCTCTCGATCATGGGATACGACCGGTCCGACGGCAGCGGTATCCGCATCGACCTCAACGCGAACTCCAACCTCTACACCGCCGACGGTCTCATCGCCCACCGCGAGCGGTACCTGGAACTCCTGCGCACCCTCTCCGACACCTCCGACAAGGAGCGCACCGTCGGCGCCCTCGAGCTGCTGTCCGCCGAGGAGCGGCGGCGCGCGGCCGAGGAGTGGAACGACACCGCGCACCCCACCTCGGGCACCACGCTGCCCGGGCTCTTCGCGGCGCAGGCCGCCCGCACGCCCGACGCCGAGGCCGTCGTCTTCGGCGACACCCGGCTGAGCTACGCCGAGCTGGACCGCGCCGCCGACCGGCTGGCCCGTCGCCTGACCGCGCGCGGCGCGGGGCCGGAGCGCACCGTCGCCGTCGCCCTGCCCCGCTCCCCCGAGCTGGTCGTCGCCCTGCTGGCGGTACTCAAGTCGGGCGCCGCGTATCTGCCGCTGGAGCTGGACTACCCGGCCGACCGGCTGGCGTTCATGCTCGACGACGCCGCGCCCGCCCTCCTCGTCACCCGCGCCGAGCACGCCGAGCAGCTGCCCGCGGCGGAGGGGCCGGACGGGGTCGAGCGGCTGCTGCTGGACGACGCCGACGTGTCCGGGGAGGCCGACGCACCGCAGGTGGCGCTCGACCCCGAACACCCCGCGTACGTCATCTACACCTCCGGCTCCACCGGCCGCCCCAAGGGCGTCCTGGTCCCCCACCGCGCCATCGTCAACTGCCTGGAGTGGATGCAGGGCAGCCACCCCCTCACCCCCGAGGACCGGCTGCTCCAGAAGACCCCGGCCGGATTCGACGCCTCGGTCGCGGAGTTCTTCTGGCCGCTGGTCAGCGGCGCCACCCTGGTGCTCGCCCAGCCCGGCGGCCACAAGGACCCCGCGTACCTCGTGCGCACCGTCCGCGAAGAGCGCATCACCACCCTCCAGTTCGTGCCGTCGATGCTCCGCGCCTTCCTCGCCGAGCCGGACGTCGCCGAGCGGTGCGCCGCCAGCCTGCGCCAGGTGTTCTGCGGCGGCGAGGCGCTGCCGCGCGAGACGGCCGACCGCTTCCACCGCCTGCTGCCCGGCATACCGCTGCACAACGTGTACGGGCCCACCGAGGCCACCGTCGACATCAGCGCCCACACCTGCGAGCCCGGCTCATGCGGCCCGGTCCCGATCGGCGCCCCGGTGTGGAACAGCCGCCTGTACGTCCTCGACTCCGCCCTGCGGCACGCCCCCGCCGGGGCCGTCGGCGAGGTCTACCTGGCCGGGCCGCAGCTCGCCCGCGGCTACCACGACCGGTCGTCGCTGACCGCCGAGCGCTTCGTCCCCGACCCGTACGGCCACCTCTTCGGCGCGCCCGGCGCCCGCATGTACCGCACCGGCGACCTGGCCCGGCGGCTGCCGGACGGCGGGGTCGCCTACCTGGGCCGCTCCGACGACCAGGTCAAGCTGCGCGGCTTCCGCATCGAGACCGGCGAGGTCGAGGCCGCCCTGCGCGCCCTGCCGGACGTCGCCGAGGCCGCGGCCATCGTCCGCGAGGACCAGCCCGGCGACCAGCGTCTCGTGGCCTATCTGACGGCCGAGGGCGGCACCGCGCCGTGCGTCGCCACCGCCCGCGAGATGCTGCACCGCGACCTGCCCGAGCACATGGTGCCCACCGCGTTCATGGTGCTCGACACGCTGCCGCTGAGCCCCAACGGCAAGCTGGACCGGGCCGCGCTGCCCGTGCCCTCCCACGAGGCCGCCCGCGGCGGCCGCGCGCCCCGCACCCCCCGCGAGGAGACGCTGTGCGCGCTCTTCGGCGAGGTGCTGGGCGTCCCCGACGTCACCATCGACGACGACTTCTTCCTGCTCGGCGGCCACTCCCTGCTCGCCTCCAAGCTGGCCAGTCAGGCGCGGACCGCCCTGGACACCGAGCTGTCGATGCGGGACCTGTTCGAGGCCCCGACCGTCGCCCGCCTGGTGGCCCGCCTCGACGAGGCCACCGCCGCCGACGCGCCCCAGCTGCACCCGCTCGACACCCTGCTGCCGCTGCGCGGCGAGGGCGGGCGCCCGCCGCTGTTCTGCGTCCACCCCGGCGGCGGCCTCGGCTGGTCGTACACCGGTCTGATGCGCCACCTCGCGCCCGACCAGCCCGTCTACGCCCTCCAGGCGCGCGGCCTGACCGAGCCCGACGTGCTGCCCGCCAACGTCCAGGAGATGGCCGCCGACTACCTGGACCAGATCCGCACCGTCCAGCCCACCGGCCCGTACCACCTGCTCGGCTGGTCCTTCGGCGGGCTCATCGCGCACGCCATGGCCACCCGGCTCCAGAGCGAGGGCGAAGAGGTCGCCACCCTCACCGTCATCGACGCCTACCCCGACAACGACCAGGCCCTGCCCGACCTCCCGGACCTGGGCAAGCGCCAGTGGCTCGGCGTCCTGCTGGACAACATCGGCGGCGGCGACATCTTCGCCCCCGGCTGGCTGGAGGCCCACCCCGACGGCATCGACGACGGCGACCAGCTGGTCGACGACCTCAGCCGCGAAACCGGCCTGCCGAAGCGGCTCCTGGAGGGCCGGCACGGCTTCCCGCTGCTCGACATCTTCTTCAACGACCAGGAGCTGATGCGCAAGTTCGCCCCCGAGCGCTTCGAGGGCGACCTGCTCCTCTTCACGGCCGACGAGGACATCCCGGGCTACGAGCGCGACGCGCTGCACGTCCCGGAGTCCTGGCAGCCGTACGTGTCCGGCGAGGTCGAGGTCCACGGCGTCCCGGCCCACCACTACCACCTGCTGCGCGAGGAAGCCCTGACCCTGATCGGCCCGAAGGTGGCCCAGGCCCTGGACGCCACCCGCGCCTGACCGGAGCCCGGGCGGGGCGCCGCGGGGCGCCCCG
>NZ_RIBZ01000831.1:0-17353 GCF_003721215.1 Streptomyces botrytidirepellens | reverse complement strand
CGCCGCCCGGCCCGGGCCAGGGCGGCGGCCATGGCGCGCTCGGGCTGGAGCGAGGGGTGCAGATAGCCGGCGTTCAGCTCCAGGATCCCGGGCGGCGGGGCGGCGAGGGTGGCCAGGACGCCCGAGGCGTCGACCGAGCGCGGGACCGATTCGCCGGGCGTCTCGACGCTCAGCGCGACCTCCTGCCAGGAGGTGTCCCCGGCCCGTGGCGCCGCGACGCGCGGCGCGGCCCGGAAGGCACCGGCGCCGGGCCGGGTGACGACGAGCCCCTCGGCGGCGAGCGCGGCGAGGGCGCGGGAGACGGTGACCGGACTCACCCGGTGGCGTTCGACCAGGGCACGACTGGACGGCAGCTTCTCACCGGGAGAGTAGCGGTTCAGATCCCGGCGGAGGGATTCGACCAGGTCGGCGACACTGCTACGCTCTTGCATGAGAGCACAGGATAGCGCTACTGCCGACGACACGATAGCGGTGAGCGGTACCACCGACCCCGGGCCGGACGCCCCCGCCGCCACTGTCACCACCACGCCCACCACCGCCACCGCCACCGCCACCATCGCGGCCGATTCCCACGGCACCGCCCGCAGCGGAACGCTGCTGGCCGCCCTCGGGGTGGTCGCCTTCTCGCTCACCTTCCCCGGCACCGCCTGGGCCCTGGAGGGGCTCGGCCCCTGGTCGGTGACCACCTGCCGGGTGGTGCTCGCGGCGCTGGTGGCCGGGGGCGCGCTGGCGGCGCGGCGGGTGGCGCCGCCGCAGCGGCGCCACTGGCCCGGGCTGCTGGTGGTCGCGGCCGGGGTGGTGATCGGGTTTCCGCTGCTGACCACGCTCGCGCTCCAGACCTCCACCACCTCGCACGCCGCCGTGGTCGTCGGGCTCCTGCCGCTCACCACGGCCGTGTTCTCCGCCGTGCGCACCGGGGCGCGGCCCTCGCGCCGGTTCTGGGCGGCGGCGCTCACCGGGGCCGCGGTGGTGATCGGCTTCGCGGTGCAGCAGAGCGGCGGCGCCCTGACCACCGGCGATCTGTATCTGTTCGGCGCGCTGCTGGTGTGTGCGGCGGGCTACGCCGAGGGCGGGCGGCTGGCCCGCACCATGCCGGGCTGGCAGGTGATCGGCTGGGCGCTGGTGGTCTGTGTCCCGGTGGCCGTTCCGGGCGCGGCGATCGCGCTGTCCGCCGAGCCCGTGCAGCTCGGTGGCCACGCCGTGGCCGGGCTGCTGTGGCTGGCGGTGGGCTCGCAGTTCGTGGGCCTGGTGGTCTGGTACCGCGGCATGGCCGCCATCGGCGTGGCCCGGGCCAGCCAGCTCCAGCTGGCCCAGCCGCTGCTGACCCTGGTGTGGTCGGTGCTGCTGCTCGGCGAACACATCGGCCCCGCCGCGCCGATCGCCGCCGTCGCGGTCCTGGTGTGCATCGGAGTGACGCAGCGGGGATAGGGGCGTGAACCGGGGCGAACCCGGCGGGCGCGATCCGGCTGGAGCGGCCATAGACTGGCCACAGGGATCGCATCGCCCTCCGGGTAGCCGCACTACAGGAGGTCACGCAGATGGAGGCGACCGTAGGCGACAAGCTGCTGGTACACGGCAGGGTTGTCGGAGTTCACGACCGGACCGCAGAGATCATCGAAGTGCTCGGGGACCACGGTGAACCGCCGTACCGCGTCCGTTACGAGGACGACGGTCATGAATGCCTGTTCTCCCCGGGACCCGACTCCGTCGTACGTCACCTGCCCGCCGGTCAGCGGCCGCGGTAGCGGTAGCGGCGCGGCCGCGGGCCGGGCTCGGGCTCAGGCTCAGCGGGGCGGACGTACCCGGCACGGATAGTGGTCGGCGACCACGCGCGCCATGGCGCCGTTGCGGTCGGCGGCCACTTCCTTCGCCGAGAAGTACACGTTCCCCCGCACCTGCGGGTGGTCCGCGCACAGGGTGAGGTGCCGGGACAGCTCCGCCGGGTCCTGCCAGGGGGCGGGCTGCGCCGGATCGCCCGCCTTGTACAGCGCCTCGCCGACGTAGAGGTTGACCCCGGTGCCCCGCACCAGCTCCGCCCACCAGGGCACGAGCTTGGCGTAGTCGGCGGCCGCGAAGCCGATGTTCCAGTACACCTGCGGAACGATGTAGTCGATCCAGCCCTCCCGCACCCAGCGGCGGGTGTCCGCGTACAGGTCGTCGTACGTCTGCACCCCGGCCCGGGTGTCGGAGCCGAGCGGGTCGGTGGCGCGGTTGCGCCACACGGCGAAGGGGCTGATGCCGAACCGCACGCCCCGCTTCAGCCGCTTGACGCGTACGCCGGTCTCCCGCACCAGCAGGTCGATGTTGTTCCGCCGCCAGGCGGCCCGGTCGGGGAAGCCCGCGCCGTGGCGCGCGTACGCCGCGTCGTCGTCGAAGACCTGGCCCGCCACCGGATACGGGTAGAAGTAGTCGTCCCAGTGGACGGCGTCGATGTCGTAGCGCGCGACCGCGTGCAGCATCGCGTCCTGGACGAAGCGGCGGACCTCGGGCAGCCCGGGGTTGTAGTAGAGCTTGCCGCCGTACGGCACGACCCACTCGGGGTGCCGCCGGGCGGGGTGGGTGGGGAGCAGCCTGGTGGGGTCGGCGTGGTTCGCGATGCGGTACGGGTTGAACCAGGCGTGCAGCTCGAGACCGCGCCGGTGCGCCTCGCGCACGGCGGTGCCCAGCGGATCCCAGCCCGGGTCCTGGCCCTGCACCCCGGTCAGCCACTCGGACCAGGGCTCGTACGGGGACGGCCACAGCGCGTCGGCGGTGGGGCGGACCTGGAAGACGACCGCGTTGAGCCTCCGCTCGACGGCGGTGTCGAGGAAGGCGAGCAGCGAGGCCCGCTGTTCGGCGGCGGGGAGTCCGGTGCGCGCGGGCCAGTCGCGGTTCGCGACCGTGGCCAGCCACATCCCGCGGAACTCAGGTCCAGGCCCCCGCTCGTCCGCCGCCGCCTCGCCCGGCCAGGCGGCCGCGGCCAGCCCCCCGGCGGCCGCGGCCGTCAGACTTCGCCGTGTGATGCCCGTGATCCGACCCATGCTCACTCCTCACTCAGGCGCAACTCCCGCTGATGATGGGCGCCTTGGGGGCGGGCGGCAATGGGTACCCCTCGACTTCACTCTTCTCGCAGGGCCATCCGGCCGTTAGCATCGGAAGAACGCACGCATGGGAGCGCTCCCAATACACCACACCCCCACGCCCGGAGAGGAAGTTCCCGTGCGCAGCAGAGGCAGGAGAACACCGCTCGGCGCGCTCATGGCCGCGCTGGCACTCGTCGGCGGATTACTGACCGCGGCCGCCGCCCCCGCCGCGGCCCGCACCGACGACTCCCCCACCCCACAGCACAGGGCGGAAAACTACGGCTGGAAGAACGTCCGCATCGACGGCGGCGGTTTCGTCCCCGGCATCGTCTTCAACCGCAAGGAGAAGAACCTCGCCTACGCCCGCACCGACATCGGCGGCGCCTACCGCTGGGACCAGTCCGGCAAGCGGTGGGTGCCACTGCTGGACTCGGTGGGCTGGGACCGCTGGGGCTGGACCGGCGTGGTCAGCCTGGCCAGCGATCCGGTCGCGCCGGACAAGGTGTACGTGGCGGCCGGTACGTACACCAACAGCTGGGACCCGGGCAACGGCGCGATCCTGCGCTCCTCCGACCGGGGCGCCAGCTGGCAGTCGACGGCGCTCCCCTTCAAGCTCGGCGGCAACATGCCGGGCCGCGGCATGGGCGAACGGCTGGCGGTCGACCCGAACAAGAACAGCGTGCTGTACCTCGGCGCGCCCAGCGGCAACGGCCTGTGGCGCTCCACCGACTCCGGGGTCACCTGGTCGAAGGTGACCGCCTTCCCGAACCCCGGGAACTACGTCCAGGACCCGAACGACAGCAGCGGCTACGCGAGCGACAACCAGGGCGTGGTGTGGGTGACGTTCGACGAGCGCACCGGCTCGTCCGGCAGCGCCACCAAGACCGTCTACGTGGGCGTGGCCGACAAGGACAACACGGTCTACCGCTCGACCGACGCGGGCGCCACCTGGTCGCGGGTGGCCGGGCAGCCCACCGGCTTCCTCTCCCACAAGGGCGTGCTCGACACGAAGAACGGCTACCTCTACCTCACCACGAGCGACAAGGGCGGCCCGTACGACGGCGGCAAGGGCCAGGTGTGGCGGTACGCCACCGCGACCGGCGAGTGGAAGAACATCAGCCCCCTGGCGGACGCCGACACCTCCTTCGGCTACAGCGGCCTCACGGTGGACCGTCAGAAGCCCGGCACCCTCATGGTGACCGGCTACAGCTCCTGGTGGCCGGACACCCAGATCTTCCGCTCCACCGACTCCGGCGCCACCTGGACCCGGGCCTGGGACTACACCAGCTACCCGAACCGGTCCTTCCGCTACACCCAGGACATCTCCTCCGTCCCCTGGCTGTCCTTCGGCACCAACCCGACACCGCCCGAGGTCACCCCGAAGCTGGGCTGGATGACGGAGGCGCTGGAGATCGACCCGTTCGACTCCAACCGGATGATGTACGGCACCGGCGCGACGATCTTCGGCACCGAGAACCTGACCGCGTGGGACTCCGGCGGCCAGGCGAAGATCACGCCGATGGTGAAGGGCCTGGAGGAGACCGCGGTCAACGACCTGGCCAGCCCGCCGTCCGGCGCCCCGCTGCTGAGCGCGCTCGGCGACCTCGGCGGCTTCCGCCACACCGATCTCGACGCGGTGCCCGCGAAGATGTACACCTCGCCGTCGTTCACGACGAGCACCAGCCTGGACTACGCCGAGAACAGCCCGAACACCGTGGTGCGGGTCGGCAACAACGACTCCGCCCCGCGCATCGCCTTCTCGACCGACAACGGCGCCAACTGGTTCCAGGGCACCGAGCCGCCCGGCGTCACCGGCGGCGGAACGGTGGCCGCGGCGGCGGACGGCAGCGGCTTCGTCTGGAGCCCCGACGGCGCGTCGTCCGTCTACCGCACCACGGGCTTCGGCCATTCCTGGACGGCGTCGAGCGGCATTCCGGCCGGGGCGACCGTCGAATCCGACCGCAAGAACCCCAAGAAGTTCTACGGCTACAAGTCGGGCACCTTCTACGTGAGCACCGACGGCGGCGCGACCTTCACCGCCAAGGCGTCCTCCGGGCTGCCCGCCGAGAGCGTGCGCTTCAAGGCCGTCCCCGGCGCGGAGGGCGACATCTGGCTCGCCGGCGGCACCGCGAGCGGCGCGTACGGGCTGTGGCACTCCACGGACTCCGGCGCGACCTTCACCAAGCTGCCGGGCGTCCAGCAGGCCGACACCATCGGCTTCGGCAAGGCCGCCCCCGGCGCCTCGTACCAGACGCTCTACACCAGCGCCAAGATCGGCGGGGTGCGCGGGATCTTCCGCTCCACCGACGCCGGGAAGAGCTGGACCCGGATCAACGACGACGCCCACCAGTGGGGCTGGACCGGTGCCACCATCACCGGCGACCCACGGGTCTACGGCCGGGTCTACGTCGGCACGAACGGCCGCGGGATCCTGCGCGGGGACGTGTCGTAACGGGCCCATCAGCACACCGTGAGGACGGGCGGGCCGGGGCGGGACAATGCGGCCCCGGCCCGTCCGCCGCGCCTAACCGGGGGGTAACGTCTGGGTCGACAGGGGGATCAACACAGACAGCTAGCTCAGCGAAAGGCACGATGTGACCGACATCGAACGCGTCGGAGTAGTGGGCTGCGGCCAGATGGGAGCGGGCATCGCGGAGGTGTGCGCGCGGTCCGGCCTGGAGGTCATGGTCGCCGAGACCACCGGCGAGGCCCTGGAGATCGGCCGTACCCGCCTGACCACCTCGCTCGACAAGGCCGCCGCCCGGGGCAAGATCACCGAGGAGGAGCGGGACGCGACGCTGGACCGGCTGAGCTTCACCACCGACCTCGGGGAGTTCGCCGACCGCGACCTGGTCATCGAGGCCGTCGTGGAGAGCGAGCAGATCAAGACGGAGATCTTCCAGGTCCTGGACCAGGTGGTGACCCGCCCGGACGCGATCCTCGCCTCGAACACCTCGTCCATCCCGCTGGTCAAGCTGGCCGTCGCGACCTCCCGCCCGGACCAGGTCATCGGCATCCACTTCTTCAACCCGGCCCCGGTGCAGTCGCTGGTCGAGCTGATCCCGGCGCTCACCACCGGCGAGGAGACCATCAAGCGCGCCGAGGCGCTGGTCGAGGGCGTGCTCGGCAAGCACGCGATCCACGCCCTGGACCGGGCCGGGTTCGTCGTCAACGCGCTGCTGATCCCGTACCTGCTGTCCGCCATCCGGATGTTCGCCTCCGGGGTCGCGAACCGCGAGGACATCGACAACGGCATGGAGATGGGCTGCGCCCACCCCATGGGCCCGCTCAAGCTGTCCGACCTGATCGGCCTGGACACCATCGCGGCGATCGCCGACTCGATGTACTCGGAGTACAAGGAGCCGCTGTACGCCGCTCCCCCGCTGCTGCTGCGCATGGTCGACGCGGGACGGCTGGGCCGCAAGACGGGCTCGGGCTTCTACGAGTACGCCTGATTCACTCCGCGGCCTCCAGTTCCGCGCCCGCGTCGGCGGTGAGCACGCCCTGTAGCTCGGTGATCTGCCCGACCAGCCGCAGGACGTCGCCCCGGCCTTCGAGCGTGATCAGCACCTCGACGACATCGGCCCCGCCGGATCCGGTCTCCTCCCCCTCGGCACGGACGCTCCGGGTCAGCCGGTCCCGGCCCTTCCACGGGGCCCGGTTCACCCGCACCCGCAGCACCCGGAAACCGGCGGCCGTGCACAACTCCAGAACGCGGGGCAGCAGTCCGCCGCCCACCCGGTAGGACAGCTGCAACTCCCGCTGCTCGGCCGACAGGATCGCCGGCATATGGCGGGTGACCAGCGGATAGCCGCGCGCCACCAGGAAGTGGACCGCGGTGGCGGCGGTGGCCAGCAGCGGCAGGCCGCCGCCGCAGGCCATGCCGACCGCGCAGGTCAGCCAGATGGTCGCGGCGGTGGTCAGACCGCGCACGGCATCCCGCCGTACGAAGATCAGGCCGCCGCCGATGAAGCCGATGCCCGAGACCATCTGCGCGGCCACCCGCGAGGGGTCCAGGTCGACGTGTTCGCGGCTCAGCACATCGGCGAAGCCGTACTGGGACACCTGCATGAAGAGCGCGCTGCCCACCCCCACCAGGGTGTGGGTGCGCAGTCCGGCGCTCTTCTGCAGCACGGCCCGTTCGAGCCCGATCAGGGTGGACAGCAGCAGTGCGGTACCGAGCGCGGCGAACTGCCGGGCTCCCTGGTCAGCACCGAAGTCCCACATCGGAGCGGCGATCATGCGTCCACTTCCTTCGGTTACCCGGTCCTCCTCGCTCCCATCGCTACCCGCAGGCAGTCGCGCCACTCTGGGGGCCGCACGGCACACGAAGCTGTCGCCGTCCGGTGCACAGCGCTGCACGGCGCTGTTCGCACGGGGTGTGCGCCGGTGACTCACACACAATCCCCACACACGCTCCCGCTCCCCTTGGTGATGCGGTTGACTCGGAGCGTGAACAGTGCAGTACGGACGTACATCCGGAAGGGGAGCAAACCCGTGACCACCGAGCCCGAGCAGACCGCGTTAGCCGTGGAGCTCGCGGAACTCCGCCGGAGCGTCGAAGTGGGCTTCGCCCGCGTCGACGGCCGGCTCATCCTGCACGACCACCGTGGAGAGCAGACGGAGGAAGAGCTGAGCCAACTCGCCGGGCGTGTCCGCGTCCTGGAGCACGGGCGCTGGCCGCTGCCCTCCATCGCCGCTCTGACGGGGGTATCCGCGCTGGCGCTGGCGGTGTGGCAGGCGGCGGGACGCTAGCCGTTCCCGGCCAGGGGTCCCGTCGCCCGCCGTGGCCCGCGCGGTGGGGATCAGCCCAGGCGGATGTGGTGGAGCAACAGCAGGGCAGCCGCCATGTTCGCCGCGGGCACCTCACCGCGCGCGACCAGGTCGGGCACCAGTTTCAGCGGAACCCATTCACGGCGGTCCGACTCGAAGTCGTCCTCCGGGGGGCCGACGTACTCGGCTTCCTCGGCCCAGTAGATGTGGTGCCGGGCGTCGGTGAGCCCGTTGGACGGCTCCACGGAGAGCAGATGGCGCAGCGGGCCGGGCCGCCAGCCGGTCTCCTCCTCCATCTCGCGCGCTGCCGCGCCCTCGATGTCCTCGCCGTCCTCGACGACGCCCGCGGCCAGTTCCCAGCCCCAGTTGTCGGTGATGAAACGGTGCCGCCACAGCAGCAGTACTTCGTTGGCCTCGTTCACGACCGTCGCCACGGCCACCGGCCGCAACCGGATCAGGTAGTGGTCCAGATGACGGCCGTCGGGGAGTCTGACGTCAGCGAGGTTGACCCGGAACCATCGGTTCTCGTACACGGTCTGCTCCGTGAGATTCTTCCATCGCATTGGTCGGCCACCTTCCGTCGGAGAGATGGCAATCCTCGCGGCCAACCGCTGACGAGGGCGCGGCCACAGTGGGGACCGCGCCAAGCGGCCACGCTCAGAGTGGCACGCGCAGGGCCCCGTCGATGAGTTCGGCGGCCTCGGACGTCGCCGCGCACTCGCTGGCGGCCAGGTGTTCGCGTACCGCGCGGAGCCGGTCGCGTAACCGCTGGGATTCCATGCCCCGGGCCCGTTCGGTCATTTCGACCGCCGTGGCGCCCGCCCGGTCCGCGTCTCCCTGCCTCAGTTCGATGTGGGTGAGCATGGCGAGCCGGTGCACCCGGCCCCGGTCGTGGGCGGGCGTGCCGACCGCGGCGGTGGCGTGTTCCCGGGCGGCGCCGAGGTCGCCGAGGCTCAACAGCGCCTCCGCGACCTGGATGTTGACCAGCCCCGGCTGCACATAGCCGGTCTCGTCGGGCTCCTGGCCCGGCCGGATCCGCTCGGCGGCGGTCTCGGCACGCCGGATGCAGGCCAGCGCGCTGTGGCCGTCGCCGAGCTTCGCGTACGACTTGGCCTGCATCGCGTACAGGTCGGCGGCGAGCGCCGGGGTGATCTGGGACCCCGCGGCGCGCAGCGCCGATTCGGCGAACGCGACGGCCTGCCGGTACTCCTTCATGAACAGCGACTGGGTGACGAGCAGCGCTATCACATACGCGCCCAGGCCCCGGTCCCCGCTGGCCTTCGCGAGCCGCAGCGCCTGGTGGAAGTAGCGCTGGGCCAGGCCGTGGGCGTTGGAGTCGTACGCGCAGATCCCGGCGATCGCGACCAGGCCGCCGGTCGCCCGGTGCAGCTGGCGGCCCATGTCGTCGCCGTAGGCGCCGCGCAGCAGGGGTGCGGTCTCGGAGTTGAGGAAGCCGACGACGCGGGCTCTGGTCGCGATGCCGCCCGCCTTGCGGTACATCTGCTCGTAGTGGGCGCGGGCGGCGCGCAGCATGTCGAGGTCGGTCATGGAGACGCGCGTGAGGCCGTGGCGGGACACGTCCGAGTCCTCGGGCGGGTTCTCCCACTCCCACACCGGGATCACGGCGGGCGTGCCGGTGACCGCGGCGGCTCCTATGACGTGCGGGCGCTGCTGTTCGTCGGAGCGCCACAGCGCGGTGGCGCGCTCGACGAAACCGGACAGCGAGGTGGCGGGGGCGCGCGGGGTGCCGGGGGTGCCGAGGCCGATGTCGTCGAGGGTGAGGGCCCGGTGCAGCCGCTCGCCGAGCACCTCGCAGATGAGGTCCGGCACTTGGCCGCGCGGCCGCTGCCCCTTCAGCCAGCGGGCCACCGCGGTGTGTTCGTACCGCAGCTTCATGCCCCGGGCCCGGCCCGCCTCGTTGATGTGCGCGGCCAGCCCGGCGTGGGAGATTCCGGCCTCGTCGAGTACGGAGTCGAGCAGTGTGTTGGGCTCCATGTCGCCCTCCCGGTGGACTCTGCGCGTATCAGCGTAGTGAAGTCCGTTTCACACGGGGTGTGAAGCCCGCGGGCAGCGGACAGCGGTCGTTGCGCAGCGCCACCAGGGCGATGTCGTCGGCGAGCCGGCCGCCGGTGTGGCGCAGCAACGCCGCCCGCACCGCCGCCACGACCGCCGCGGGGATGATGGGGCCGCTGCCCGCGGCCTCGCCGAGGGCGTGGCGCAGCGGAAAGAACGTGCCGTGTGCGTCGCGCGCGTCCTCGGCGCCGTCGGTGTACAGGACGAGCGCGTCCCCCGGGCGCAGCGCGCCAGGGGCAGTTCGGCGGGAAGCGGGAACAGGCCGAGCGGGGGCAGGACGTCACCGGGGGTGATCTGCCGTGCCATCGCCGGGCCCACGGGCTGCTCGTAGAGCCGGTACGGCCAGGGGTGGCCGCAGTTGAGCGCGGTCAGCTCGCCGCCGGGGCCGATCTCCAGCAGCAGGACGGTCACGAACTCCTCGCCGTGGTCGTCACCGAGGTGGCGCCGCAGCGCGCGGTCCAGCCGCCTGAGGACACCGGCGAGTTCGGCCTCCTCGTGCGCCGCCTCGCGGAAGCTGCCGAGCACGGCTGCGACGGTGCCGAGGGCGGCGAGGCCGTGGCCGCGTACGTCCCCGATGACGGCGCGGACGCCGTGCGCGGTGGCCAGCACCTCGTACAGATCGCCGCCGAGCGCGGCACCGTGGCTGGCCGACAGCGCGCCGCCCGCCATCTCGATCCCGTCCAGCCGGGACGGCAGCGGCCGCAGCACCACCTCCTGTGCGGCGGCGGCCACTTCGCGGGCCCGCTCCAGCTCGCGGACCAGCCGGGAGCGGCGGCCTCGATACGCGTACGCGAGGACGGGGACGGGGGCGGCCAGCAGCGGGACCAGCAGCGGATGGTGGGGGCAGTACCGCTGCCAGACGACGGCACACAGCAGCCACACGCCCGAAAGCGCGAGGCCCAGCTTCCGCCCGCACACCGCCCTGGTCCCGATCATGCGCAGCCCCCACTCGCAGCCAACCGCAACGATTCTCGCGACAGCGACTGCCAAAAAGGAAAGGGGTCTTCCGATTCCCACTCGATCAGGTGAAATTGTGGGCAATCGTCCCGCTGGGCGGGACGGGTGGGCACAACCCACCCACCGGCCCGCACCCGACAACGAAACGGGGCGCACCCCCGTGGGGGTGCGCCCCGTTAGGGCGGTACAACGTCAGGCGCCGCGCAAGGTGGCGCCGGTACGTTCCGCGGCCACAGCCACCGCCGCATCGCGGGCCACCGCGACCTCCTCGGCGGTCAGCGTGCGATCCGGCGCACGGAAGCGCAGCGCGTACGCCAGGGACTTCTTGCCCTCGCCGATCTGCTCGCCGGTGAAGACGTCGAACAGGCGGAGCGATTCGAGCAGTTCGCCCGCCCCCTCCCGCAGCGCCTTCTCCACGTCGGCCGCGGCGACGGAGTCGTCCACCACGAGGGCGACGTCCTGCGTGGCCACCGGGAAGGTGGACACGTGCGGGGACGTCACCGCGCCGCCACCGGCCCGTTCCAGGCGGTCCAGCTCGATCTCCATCGCGCAGGTGCGCTCCGGGAGGCCGAGCGCCTTGGTGACGCGCGGGTGCAGCTCGCCCGCGTTGCCGACGAGGATCTCCTCGCCGTCGACGACGGCGAGCAGCGCGGCGCAGCGGCCCGGGTGCCAGGGGTCCTGCTGGTCCTGGCGGACGATCAGCTCGACGCCCGCCTCGCGCGCCACGGTACGGCCCGCCTCGACGGCGTCGGCCCAGCTGACCGGGGTGCCCTTGCCCCACCATCCGGCCTGCTGCCGGTCGCCCGCGAGGACGGTGGCGGCGCGCCGCGGCTGGCTGGGCAGGGCGGCGTCGAGCTGGGCGATCTCCTCGTCCGACGGCCGGTGGTCGACGGGGAGGCGAACGGCCGGGGGCTCGTCGCCGGTGGCGCGGAAGACCAGCCCGGTTTCGAAGAGCGCGAGGTCGTGTTCGCCCCGCCCGGCGTTGCGCCGCAGCGCGGCGAGCAGCCCGGGCAGCAGGGTGGTGCGCAGCGCGGGCTCGGCGTCGGAGAGCGGGTTGACCAGGCGGACCAGGTCGCGCCGCGGGTCGTCGGCGGCGAGACCGAGCTGGTTCAGCACCTCCTCGCCGATGAACGGGTAGTTCAGCGCCTCGACGTAACCGGCCCCGGCCAGCGCCCGGCCGACCCGGCGGTGCAGCCGCTGGCGCTCGGTCAGCCCTCGGCCGGAGGGCGGCTGCGGCAGGGTGGAGGGCAGGTTCTCGTAGCCCTCCAGCCGGATGACCTCCTCGGCGAGGTCGTTCGGGTCGCGCAGGTCGGGGCGCCAGCTGGGCACGGTGACGGTGAGGTCGTCCGCGCCGTAGACGTCGCAGCCGATCTGCTGGAGGCGCCGCACCACGGTCTCGCGGCCGTACGCGACGCCCGCGACCTTGTCGGGGTGGTCGGCGCGCAGCGTGATGGTGTGCGGGGCGCCGGGCGAGAGGATCTCGGTGACGCCCACCTCGGCGGTGCCGCCCGCGAGCAGCACCAGCAGGTCGACGGTGCGCTGCGCGGCCGCGGAGGTGGCCTCCGGGTCGACGCCGCGCTCGAACCGCTTGGACGCCTCGGAGGACAGCTTGTGGCGGCGGGCGGTGCGGGCGATCGAGACCGGGGCGAAGTGCGCGGCCTCGATGACGACCTCGGTGGTGCCCGCCGCCTCGTTGACGTCGGCGATCTCGGTGTTGGCGCCGCCCATGACTCCGGCGAGGCCGATCGGCCCGCTGTCGTCGGTGATGACCAGGTCCTCGGCGTCCAGGACGCGCTGGGTGCCGTCGAGGGTGGTGAGCTTCTCGCCCGGCTCGGCACGGCGTACGCCGATCGCGCCGGTCACCCGGGAGCGGTCGTAGGCGTGCAGCGGCTGGCCGATCTCCAGCATCACGTAGTTGGTGATGTCGACGGTGAGCGAGACGGGTCGCACGCCCGCCTTCTGGAGCCGCCGCTGGAGCCAGATCGGCGAGCGCGCCTCGGGGTCGAGCCCGGTGACCGTGCGGGCGGTGAAGCGGTCGCAGCCGACCGGGTCGGCGACCTTGACCGGGTAGCCGTGGCTGTTGGGCGCGGGCACGTCCAGCAGGGCCGGGTCGCGCAGCGGCAGCTCGTAGGCGATGCCGGTCTCGCGGGCGATGCCGCGCATCGACAGGCAGTAGCTGCGGTCGGGGGTGACCGCGATGTCGAGGACCTCGTCGACGAGCTGGAGCAGCTCGATCGCGTCGGTGCCGACCTCGTACTCCGGCGGCAGCACGATGATGCCGTCGTGGTCGTCGGACATGCCCAGCTCACTGGCGGAGCAGATCATGCCCTCGGAGGTCTTGCCGTACGTCTTGCGCGCGGAGATCGCGAAGCCGCCGGGCAGTTCGGCACCGGGCAGCACGACGACGACCTTGTCGCCGACCGCGAAGTTGCGGGCGCCGCAGACGATGTTCTGCTGCTCACCGGTGCCGTTGGCCTGGCCGACGTCCACCTGGCAGTAGCGGATGGGCTTCTTGAACCCCTCCAGCTCCTCGATGGCCAGCACCTGGCCGACCACCAAGGGGCCTTTGAGGCCGGCGCCGAGCTGCTCGACCGTCTCGACCTCCAGGCCGGCGGCGACGAGTTTGGCCTGGACGTCGCGGCCGGTCTCACCGGCCGGCAGGTCGACGTATTCCCGCAGCCACGAAAGCGGGACCCGCATCAGATCTCCATCCCGAAGGGCCGGGTGAAGCGCACGTCACCCTCGACCATGTCTCGCATGTCTTCCACGTTGTGCCGGAACATCAGCATCCGCTCGATGCCGAAGCCGAAGGCGAACCCGCTGTACTTCTCCGGGTCGACGCCGCAGGCGATGAGCACCCGCGGGTTGACCATGCCGCAGCCGCCCAGCTCGATCCAGCCCTCGCTTGAGCAGGTGCGGCACGGGCGGTCCGGGTTGCCGACGGACTCGCCGCGGCACACGTAGCACCGCATGTCCATCTCGGCGGACGGCTCGGTGAACGGGAAGAAGTTCGGCCGCAGCCGCGTGGTCATGCCCTCGCCGAACAGCGCCCGCACCATGTGGTCGAGCGTGCCCTTGAGGTCGGCCATGGTCAGGCCCTCGTCGATGGCCAGCAGCTCGACCTGGCTGAAGACGGGGGTGTGGGTGGCGTCCAGCTCGTCGGTGCGGAAGGTGCGGCCCGGGCAGATCACATAGATCGGCGGCTTCCGCTCGATCATCGACCGGATCTGCACCGGCGAGGTGTGCGTCCGCAGCACCACCCCGGACGGCTCGTCCTTATCGGCACCCCGGACGAAGAACGTGTCCTGCATCTCGCGGGCCGGGTGGTCCGGCGGAAAGTTGAGCGCGTCGAAGTTGAACCACTCGGCCTCGACCTCCGGCCCCTCGGCCACCTCGTAGCCCATGGCCACGAAGACGTCCTCGATGCGCTCGGAGAGCGTGGTGATGGGGTGGCGGGCACCGGCCGGGGTGCGGTCGTACGGCAGCGTGACGTCCACCGCCTCCTCGACCAGCACCCGGGCGTCGCGCTCCGCCTCCAGCTCCGCCTGCCGGGCCTTCAGGGCCTGGGTGACCTGGCCGCGGGCCTGGCCGACGCGCTTGCCCGCGTCCGCCTTGGCGTGCGGCGGCAGGGCGCCGATCTCGCGGTTGGCGAGGGCGAGCGGCGAGCGGTCGCCGGTGTGGGCGACCTTCACCTCGCGCAGCGCTTCGAGGTCCCCCGCGGCGGCGATGGCGTCCAGCGCCTCGTCCCGCATCCGGGCGATCTCTTCCGGTTTCAGTGCCTCGACCTCGACAGGGTCGTACGACTTATTGGGTGCCGACATCTCTTCCCGTGCTTCCGATTAGCTGGCTGCGCGACCCCGCTCGACGGCTGCGACGCTTGCGTCCACAAAGCGACCACGAAGGGGACGCCGAAGGTGCCAAAGCCCGAGTCTAAGGGGCGCGGGGGATCTGCTGTTCCGCGGGAAGCCCGTGGGGACGCTCAGGCCAGATAGGCCGGGGTGCCCACGGGCAGCGTAAATCGGAACTCGGCGCCGCCCCCGGCGGCCCGTCCGACGGTGATCGTCCCGCCGTGCGCCTCGACGATGCCCTTGACGATGTAGAGCCCGAGGCCGGTGCCGCCGCGCTTGCTGCCCCGCCAGAAGCGGGTGAACACGCGGCTCATCGACTCCTCCGGGATACCGGCGCCTTCGTCGCTCACGGTGATGGCGGTCCTTTCGACGACGGGGCCGTCCGCCGCGGGCCGGTGCGGTGCGGGGGCCACCTCGATGGTGACGGTTCCCTCGCCGTGCCGCACCGCATTTTCCAGCAGGTTGCCCAGCACCTGGTCGATCTTGTCCGGATCGGCCCACAGTCCGGGCAGCGGGCCCCGCACCTTGATCAGGAACCGTTCGGCGGTCTGCCCGGCCGAGGTGAGCGCCTGCACATGGCGGCGCACGGCGGCCGCGACGTCCACCGGCTGGCGGCGCACCTCCAGCCGACCGGAGTCGATCCGGGAGATGTCCAGCAGCTCGGCGATCAGGCGGGTGACGCGGTTGGCGTCGGAGTCGACCGTCTCCAGCATCAGCCGCTTCTGGTCGTCGGTGAACCGCTCCCACTTCGCCAGCAGGGTGGCCGTGAAACCTTTCACGGAGGTCAGCGGGGACCGCAGCTCGTGCGCCACGGTCGCGATCAGCTCGGCATGGCTGCGCTCGGTGCGCCGCCGGGCCTCGGTTCCGCGCAGCGAAACGACGAGGCGGCGCACGGGTCCGGTCGGCCGCTCGCGTACGTAACGGGCCGAGACCAGGACCTCGTGGCCGCCGGGCAACAGCAGATTGCGCTCGGGCTGGCCGACGCGGGTGGCCAGCCCTCCGTACGGATCGGTCAGCGCCCACCAGCGCCGGCCGTCCAGGTCCTCTAACGGGAGCGCGCGCTCCAGCCGCTGGCCGATGGCGTCCGCGGGGCGGATGGCGGTGATGCGGCCCGCCGCCGCGTTGAAGCAGGTGACCCGGCCCGTCTCGTCGGCCACCACCAGGCCGTCGGGCAGATCGTCCGGGTGCAGGCCGAGCGCGGCCAGCGCCTCGTACGGGTCGTGCGCGCCGCGCTCGCGCGCCGCGCCGGGGTCCCGGCGGTCGTGTCCGCCGGGGCCGGGCAGCGTACGTCCGGGCGCGTGGGCATCGGCCGCAGCCGCCCCGGCGCCGGAGGTCCTGACGTCCATCCCCACACCCCCTCCTGGGCCTCGTGTGGGGGCAAACCCTACTAGGTCCCGGTCACGGAACGGCACCCTGTGGGAGCGCGCTGCGCACGAGCGGAGGCGTAGAGGCACACGGCGGCGGCCGTCGCGAGGTTGAGGCTCTCGGCTCTGCCGTGGATCGGAACGCGCACCACCTCGTCCGCGAGTGCGCGGGTAGCCTCCGGCAGCCCCCACGCCTCGTTGCCGAAGATCCAGGCGGTGGGCGCGCCGAGCAGCCCGTCGTCCAGCTCCGCGTCCAGGTCGCGCTCCCCCGCCCCGTCCGCGGCCAGCACCCGCGCCCCGGCCTTGCGAAGGCCGTCGACGGCCTCCTCGACGGGTACGCCGATGGCCACCGGGAGGTGGAAGAGCGAGCCCACGGAGGCGCGCACCGCCTTGGGGTTGTACGGGTCAACGGAGGCGTCCGTGAACACCACCGCGTCCGCCCCGGCGGCGTCAGCGCACCGCAGCACGGTCCCGGCGTTGCCCGGGTCGCGGACGTTCGCGAGCACGGCGACCAGCCGGGGGCGGGCCCGCAGGATCTCCTCGAACGGCGAGTCCAGGAAGCGGCACAGGCCCACGATGCCCTGGGGGGTGACCGTGTCGGACATCTCCGCGATCACGTCGTCGGACGCGGTGAGGACCGGGATGCGGGCGGCGCGGGCGGCCTCGACGATGCCGGTGTGCCGGGCCGCGGCCTCGGGCGTCGCGTACACCTCGACCAGGTGCGCGATCGCCTCGCGGACGGCCTGCGGGCCCTCCACGAGGAACCGGCGTTCCTTGCCGCGGAAGCTGCGCTTGGCGAGCCGTCTGGCCGCGGTGACGCGCGGCGATCGCAGGGACGTCAGCTCGGGGGTCGCCATGGGATGCGCCTTCTGTGTTGTGCGGTGTGGTGGTTGGGTGCGGCCCGGCTCTTCCCCCACCCCGCCCCTCCCCGAAACCGGGGGCAAGCCCCCGGCCCCCGGGGGACCGGGCGCGGGGGAAAAGGCCCCGCACCGGCCCGGCGCCAACGGCCGCTACGCGGCCTCGGCGAGGCCCGTGACCAACCGGCCGGGGAGGAGACAGCCGGGTGGCGGGGCAATGCGCGTCGCGGCTACGCCGCCGGCGCCTGGTTGTGGGCAATCGTTCCGCGGGGCGGAACGGGTGGGCACAACCCGGCCACCGGGCCGCACCCGGCAACGCAACCCCGAGGGGCACGGCAGGCGCCGAACCGGCCGCCGGACCGCACCCGGCGGCGGGACCGCCAGGGTCACGGCCGGGCACCGAAGCCCGCCCCGGGCCG
>NZ_RIBZ01000832.1:0-17048 GCF_003721215.1 Streptomyces botrytidirepellens | reverse complement strand
GGGCGGCCGGGGACGCACCCCGGCCGCCCGGCCTCTGCACGGATGGATCGCATCTTCGACTATGCCGGACCAACGCGGTTTGTGCCGTCCCAGCCGGGAGGCAACCATTCACATCAAGGTTCACAACACGATGTGCGCGAGGACCGAAGCGTGTACGGCGTGCCTAGCCCAACACCTCGCACGCGGCTGACCGCGGTCGAGCGGAGCCGGCTGCCGCCGATCGTGTTGTGCCCGACGGATGCTGTCTTCCAGGGCCTTCGTCAGGTCGACAGCGGGCTTGGGACCGGGCGACTCGTCCCAGGGCAGTCCCCGCAGTGTCGCCGTGGCGACCTGGTCAAGGGCTGCCCCGCGCTCGTCGTGCAGCGCGGTGATGTCCACCCCGGCCAGCTGATCGATGAGCGTCCCCCTAGGAAACCCGTTCGACGCCGACCGGCGCCTCGGCGCTCATGGCCTCCAGCGCCTTTTGGCGCCCGGCGCCTCCCTTCATGCGGTGCAGGCTGTATCCACCGGGCTTGTGCGCCTCATCGGCCAGGTGCTTCACGATGCCCTTGCACACCGCCTCCTTCATCTTCGCGCCGAGGCGACCGTCGATGTGGAACCACACCGCGACGTCGGACCTGTTGCCGAATTGGAAGATGCCGATGCCCCGGCCCAGGCTGATGCACTGCGCTCCGAACGACTGGTTGAGGGTCTCGGGCTGCTCCCCCGTCAACCGGCTGAGCACCGTGTCGGCGGCCCGCGCACCCAGCGGCATCGCAGCCTGGCAGCTCATCCGCAGCGGCAGGCCCGACGGCGCCGCCGAGTCCCCGGCCGCGACGATACGCTCGTCATCCACGCTCGTCAGCGTCTCGTCCGTGAGCAGCCGTCCCAGGGCATCGGTGCTCAGCCCACTGCGCGCGGCCAGGTCCGGCACGCCAAAGCCGGCGGTCCAGATGGTCACCGCGCTCGACAGCTCCCGGCCGTCAGCGAGCCGCACCGCATCACGCGTCACCGCCGTCACCTGCGTGTCGGGGCCTTCCACGACCTTCACCCCGAGCACCGCCAGCCGCCCGGCCACCGAACGTCGCCCCCGCCGGTGCAAGTACGGCCCGAGCACCCCACCGCAGACCAGGGTCACGCTGCGGCCCTGCTCCGCCAGCTCGGCGGCGGTCTCGATGCCCGTCGGACCGGCTCCGACCACCGTCACCGCGGCCGATGCGGGCGCGGCATCGAGTACCGGCAGCAACCGCTGCACCTCCTCCAGGCCGGCTATCGGGTAGGCGAACTCGGCCGCCCCGAGCACTCGCGAGTCGGCGCTGCCACTGCCCACCGCGTAGACCAGGTAGTCGTAGCCGACCGCACCACCGCTCGCCAGCTCCACACCGCGCCCGGCCGCGTCGATCCGCGTAACGCTGTCGACCACCAGCCGGACGCCCTCCGCCAGGACTTCCTGGTAGTCGACGACGGCGGCGTCGGTCCCGCCCACCAGCTGGTGCAGGCGGACCCGGTGCACGAAGGTCGGGCGCGGGTTGATCAGCCTCACGGTCACGTCGCCGCGCTGCGTCAGGCGGTTGGCCGCCATGACGCCGGCGTATCCGCCGCCGATCACGACCACATCGGTGTTCTCTGCCATTGTGTCTCCTTCGTTGAAGCGGTTCGGGCACAAGACACCGCGTCATCGATCCCTGTGACAGCATGTGGGGCAGATCACTCCACAGGCGTGGCCGCCTGGACCGACTCCGGTCCTGATCGCTGGGGCGTTGTCGGCACCATCACCTGCTCGGCCGGTGTCGCCGTCGCGAAGCCGGTGACACCAGTGGCTGGCCGAGAACGGAGGCGAGGCCTTGGCGGCGCCCGTCAGCCGGTACCTGGACCGCAGCGTCAGGATCCCCCAGGCCGCCGACGCAGCGCACCAACTCTGTCGTCCGTTCCGGCTCTGACAGTGGGACAACGCGTCACGCAGCCCGGTCGGCTTGCCGTCCCGGGAGAGCATGCGGATCAGGTCGTGGCCGCGGACTCCTGGTGGAGCGTCGCCAGCGGCCGAGACAGCGGGACCTTCTCCTGCGCATCTTCCATCAGCTCGGCGCCCGCCGAGTAATGAACCACGAGCACGACGCCGCCTGCGACGCAGGCCGCCGAGCCCTCGCCGTGGGCAGCGCCGTGGATTCCACCCGGGTTCGCCGCCGCTTCCTGGACCTGGCCCGCGAAGCAGCACCCCACGAAGCCACCCAGCCGTACGCGACCTGCGTGAACGACTCCTCGCCACCAGCGTGGAGGGCCTACGACGATGAAAGACACACGACTGACGAACGCCTCGCTTGTGCCGGTACAACTCCGCGAGCCCGCGCCGCACTGCCCCGGGAGTCCTTGCCCGTCTGCCGGGCAGCGTGGGTGCTGTGCGACCCTGGCGTGCGGCGTGGGCGTCCTGCCGCTGCCCGGCAGCATATCGGCAGGCACTGATTCCGCGGCGCGGACCGCGGGCAGCTCGGGTGGCTGAAGCGAGTGCCGGAGTGCCGGCCCGGCGTGGCCCCGGCGGGGCGGGCTAGCGTGTCCGGGTGATCAGGACATGGATGGAATGGGGCGCCCTCACCGACCGGGAGCGATTCAACGAGTGGTACCGGAAGGAGCGGGACAGGCTCTCGGACATGGCTCGGGACGCTGACTGGAGCGGCCTGTTCGAGGAATTGGGAAAGCATCCGGAGCGGGTCAACCTACCCCGGATCGGGAACCGCAGCGGGTTCGCCCCGCTGCACCAAGCGGCCTGGCACGGCGCGGACTTCGCTGTCGTCTCGCGGCTGCTCGCGCACGGCGCCTGGCGCACGCAGCGCGCCCGAGACGGGCGGCGCGCCGTGGACGTCGCACGGCAGCAGGGGCACACGCATCTGCTGGACCTCCTGGAGCCGGTCGTGGTGCGGCGACTCCCCTCCCCTCCCGAGATGCTGGAACACCGCTTCCACTCGCTGCTATGGGAGAGAGTCGGCCCTTGCTTCGAAGAGACCGAACACCTGCTGCCGCCACTGGCTCCACTGACGGAAGGACCAGCCGTAGAGATCGTCTTCACCGTCTTCGGGCTTATGGGCGGCGTCACCTACCGCTTGGAGGAGAACCATCTGTACGTGCACATCCACTCACGGATGGACGCCGACGACGGGGAGCACTACCGGGTAACACCTGAAGGCTGGTCCAAGATCGCATCCCCGCGCGTACCGCCACCCCCTCCGCCCGCCCCGTAACGCCCCACGAAGGCCGAGTGACCGACGAGTAGCGGGCGGCCGCTCAGCTTCCCCCTACCTGCCCCCGTTACCGGATCGCCCACGCCGCCAACTTCGACCGCAAGCTGACGGTCTTCACCGAGCCGGCACCGTTGGACGATCGAGCGCACAGTCGTGGCTGGGCGGCTGCCGCCGCCTGTGCCGCCGCTACGAACGCAAGGCCGAGCACTTCCTGGCCTTCGCCGCCATCCCGCGCCTTCATCTGCTACCGCCGTTTGGGAGCACCGAGGCCGTAAACCGCTTCTCCCGTCCAGGCGCAGCAGGAGAAACTCGCCAGGGCAGTGTGCAACGCGATTGCCGGTCGTCGTCTTCCGTGCCGTACCGGCGCCGAAGGGAGGAAGGCCCGTGGCAAGTCCCGCGGTCGGGGCGGCTTTGCGCCGCTGTGCCGAATGCGGCGGATACGAGTACAGCGGTGCACCCGCCTGCACCGCGTGCCGCGAGCTGGTGGACGGCATCCTGGAAGACGAATGGTCTGCTTTTCTGCGCCAGTGGGATGCCAGCGGCTCGCAGGAAGCCGCGGCGCTTGCCGAGATGGTGGCGGCCGAACCCGACCGTCACGACTGGCGGGTAGTGGATGCCGCGCTCGACAGGCTGGTCTGCTCCGAATGCGGTGACCGACTCAGCCGCGGTACACTCGGCTGCTCCGCATGCGATCTTGCTCACGGCTTCCGCTATGCCGCAGTCGAGACGGACCGGCCAGGTGTCCCTCAGGGCAACGAGCACGCCATCCGGGTCAACGTCTCGGTCGTGCGTCGGCCACAGGTCACCTCCGAAAACGAAGTCCTTGCCCGCCGCCTGCTCCTACCACACCTCTTGGTAGGTCTCCTGCCGACCATCGAAGAGGCCCAGCGGGTGAGTGCGCTGATCAAGAGAGGCTCCCCGATACGGAAGACCCACCTCATTGAGCAGGCCATCGAGGAAACCCTCGGGCGCCGGCGCGACAGAAGGCACCCTTCCAGATGACCTCTAAGTGGGCGGCCCGGCACGTGGGCCCCGCATGCCCCCAGCTGACCTGCCGTAACGGCCGTCGATGACGGGACCTGCTGTGGGATCCGGTCCCGCGGATCCCACAGCAGGTGTCTTCACCGAAAAGCCTGACCGCAAGCGGGGCCCACGCTTTGCAGCGTTGGGTCACCGGCAACCCAGCTCTACTGAGCCGAGGCGATCGATGGTCGCGGTGACGACATCCCCGGGCCTGACCGGGACGGCGGCGGTGAGTCCGCCGGAGAGCACGATCTGCCCGGCGGCCAGGCCTTCGTCCTCGGCGGCGAGCTGCCGGACGAGCCAGGCGACCGCGGCTGCCGGGTGGCCCAGCGACGCCGCTCCGGAGGCGGTCGCGACCACCTCACCGTTCTTCTCCAGGAGGACGCCCACCAGGCGCAGGTCGACCCCAGGCGTCGTGACCGGCACCCCGACGACGAATCGGCTCGCCGAGGTGTTGTCCGCGACAACGTCGGCCATGGTGAAGCCGTAGTCCACGAATCGGGAGTCGAGGACCTCGATACCGACGGCGACCCCCGACGACGCGGCGACGACATCGGCCGCGGTGATGTGCGGGCCTTTGAGGTCCCGACCCAGAGTGAACACGATCTCCGGCTCGCAGCGAGGCTGGATGAGCGCCGAGGTGTCCAGTGGCTCGCCGAGGTCCACTGCCCCCGTGGCCGGCAGGAAGCCGTAGATCGGGCTGTCCACTCCGACCTGGGCTTGCTTGGCACGTGAGGTGAGGCCGAGCTTCCAGCCGGCGATCTGTCCGGTCGCGGACCGTAGTTCGCGCTGCACCCGATAACCGGTGGGGATGTCGAGTTCGGGGAACTCGTCGGTCAGCTTGGGGATGGCGGTGCGATCCGCAACGGCCTTGCTCAGCCGGGCGGCCAACTCGCTTACGTTCACGCTCATGCGATCCTCACCGTCACCGGGCCCAGCCGGTCGAACTCGGCCCGGAACACGTCGCCCGGGTTCATGGGAAGGGCCGCGTGCAGCGCGCCCGTCAGAATCAGGTGCCCGGGCTCCAGGGCAACCCCGTGCTCGCCCAGGGTGTTCGCCAGCCACGCGACGACGGCGACCGGGTCTCCCAGCGCGGCGGCGCCGGCGCCGGTGTCGACCAATTCGCCGTTGCGGGTCAGCACCATCCCGGCCAGCCGGGGATCCCAGCTGTTCGGACCGTCATCGAGAGGCACGATGCGGCTCGAGGTGGCCATGGCGCCGTTCGACGCCAGGTCGGCGACGGTGTCGGCGAGTTTGATCCGCCAGTCCGCGATCCTGGAGTCGATGATCTCCATCCCGGCCACGGCACCGGCGATGGCGGCCCGGGCCTGGGTGACGGTGACACCCGGGCCCTCGAGCCGGTCGCCCAGAACGAAGACGATCTCGGCCTCGACCTTGGGTGCCACGAACGCGTCGAGCGGGACCGCGTCCCCGTCGCGGTAGAGGGTGGAGGCCAGAACCGGTCCGTAATCGGGAGTGTCGATGCCGAGCGCCTTCTGCATCGGGGCAGCGGTGAGCCCGACTTTGTGCCCCACGACCCGATCACCGTCGGCGAGCAGGAGTTGCACAAGCTCCTGCTGGATGGCGTAGCCGTCGTCCATGCCGAGACCAGGTTCGGCGTCGGTGAACGGCGGGATCGCGGTACGGGTGCGCCGGGCCTCGTAGAGAGCGTGGGCCTTGGCCGTCGTATCGGTCATGTGGTCTGCTCCTCGGCCAGCGCGATGGCGATGTCGATGATCATGTCCTCCTGGCCGCCGACGTAGCCGCGCTCGCCGCAGCGGCGCAAGATGGCGTGCGCGGGGACCTTGTACCGCTCGGCTGCGCGCTCGGCGTGCAGCAGGAAGCTTGAGTAGACCCCTGCCCAGCCCTGCACGATCGCGTTTCGGTCCATCTTCGGCCACCGGCTCAGGTACGGCCGGACGACCTCTTCCGCAGCGTCGAGCAGCAGCCCGGCGTCGAGCCCGGTCGCGACGCCGAGCCGGTCGAACACCGCCCCGAGCACCTCGGTGGGGGAGTTTCCCGCGCCGGCGCCGAGCGCGCACAGTGAGCCGTCGATGTAGCGGACGCCGGCCTGGTGCGCGATCACGGAGTTCGCGACGCCCAACCCCATGTTCTGGTGACCGTGGTAACCGACCCAGGCCTCGTCACCGACCTCGGCGACCAGGGCCTCGAAGCGAGCGCGTGCGTCGTCCATGAGCAGAGCGCCGGCGGAGTCGGTGACGTACGGTGCCTGGCAGCCGGCGTCGACCATGATCCGGGCCTGCTTCGCCAGGTTCTCCGGGCCGGTCTTGTGAGCCATCATCAGGAACCCGGCAGTCTCCATGCCCAGCTCCCGGGCCACGGCGAAATGCTGCGGCGAGACGTCGGCCTCGGTGCAGTGGGTGGCCACGCGGACCATCTCGGCGCCGGCGTCGTGGGCACGTTTGAGGTCGTCGACCGTGCCGATACCGGGAACCAGCAGGACGGCGATCTTCGCCCGGCGGGCCTCCTCGCGGGCGGCGTTGATCAGGCTCATCTCGTCGGTGCCGGAGAAACCGTAGGCGAATGAGGAACCGCCGACGCCGTCGCCGTGGCTGACCTCGATCCACTCCATCCCGGCGGCGTCCAGCGCGCGGACCGTGTCGCGGACTTGGGTTTCGGTGAAGCGGTGCGCCACGGCGTGGCTGCCGTCGCGCAAGGTGGTGTCGATGATGCGGACGTCGTCGCGCAGCACGGGGCGGGTCATACGGAGACCTCCAGCTTGGCGCGGGCCATCAGCTCGCCGATCCGGGCAGCCGCGGCGGTCATGATGTCGAGGTTCCCGGCGAAGGGCGGCAGGTAGTCGCCGTTGCCCTTCACCTCGAGGAACACCGCGACCCGGGCGTGCCCACCCCAGGCCTCGGTCGGCTCGTCGAACTGGGGCTCGGCACGCAGCGTGTAGCCGGGCACGTATTCCTGGACCGCGGCGACCATCTCGTGGACCGAGGCGGTGATCGCTGCTCGGTCGGCTTCGTCGCCGATCATGCAGAACACGGTGTCGCGCATGATCATCGGCGGCTCGACCGGGTTGAGGATGATGATCGCCTTGCCACGGGTCGCGCCACCGACTTCGGCCACGGCCTGCCCGGTGGTGTGCGTGAACTCGTCAATGTTCGCCCGGGTGCCCGCACCCGCCGAGCGGGACGCGATGGATGCGACGATCTCCGCATAGGGCACCGGTGTGATCCGGGAGACGGCGTGCACGATCGGGATGGTGGCCTGGCCGCCGCAGGTGATCATCGAGATGTTGGGCGACGCGATGTGGTCGGCGCCGTTGACGGCCGGCGAGACCATGGGCCCCAGGTGCGCCGGGGTGAGGTCGACAGCCTGGATGCCCGCTTCCGCGTAGCGCGGGGCGCTGGCGGCGTGGGCCTTGGCCGAGGTCGCCTCGAACACGATCTGCGGGAGCGGGTCCTGTCGGAGCAGCCAGTCCACCCCCTCCGCGCTGGCCTCGATGCCACGGGCGCGGGCGCGGGCCAGACCGTCGGACTCGACGATGCCCACGACATACCGGACGTCGATCACCTGGCTGTGGGCGAGCTTCGCCAGCAGGTCGGTGCCTATGTTCCCGGGGCCGACTATGGCCGCCGGGATCTTCTGCTGCCCCATGGTGGGACCGTCACATCCTCTCGATCGGGTTGGGAGAGAGCGCCCCGCTCAGCGGAGCGCGGGAAACTTCAGGGGCGACGAGTTCGCGCAGGTGGGCGTACATCCGCGAGGGATCCGGCTCCAGGCCGGTGAACAGCCGGAAGGCATCGGCGGCCTGGTGGGCGTTCATCCGGCCGCCGTCGAGGAAGACCGCGCCCGCCTCGGCGGCGGCCGCGAGCAGAGCGGTGTGGAGCGGCCGGAACACGATCTCGGCGACCCAGAGGTCGGGCCGCAGGCAGTTGCCGGGCACTGCCTGGCCGGGGTGATCAGCCATCCCGACCGGGGTTGCGTGCACGACCCCGTGGGCGTTCGCGAGCAGCGTCGGGAGCTCGGTGAGTCTGCCACCGCGGACCCGGTACGGGTCGAGGTCGGCGGCGAGGCGAGCCGCCCGGTCCGGGTCGGTGTCGACGACGTCGAGTCGCTCAGTACCCAGGTCGAGCAGCGCGTAGGCTGCCGCGGCGCCCGCCCCGCCCGCGCCGACGAGGACGACCCGGTCCAGCGGGGCGCCCGCGAGCCCGTCGACGAGGCCGCGCCGGAAGCCGGTCCAGTCGGTGTTGTGGCCCGCGAAGCCGTCCTCACTGATGACCACGGTGTTCACCGCGCCGATCGCTGCCGCGTCAGGGGACAGGGTGTCCAGGTGCGCGAGGACCAGCTGTTTGCAGGGATGGGTGATGTTGAGGCCCCGGTAGCCGGCATCCCTGGCTCGCAGCAGCAGGTCGCCGACATCGTCCGGAGAGGCCCCCAGGGCGTGGAGGTCCCACAGGTCGTAGCGCAGCTCAAGGCCGAGCACCGTAGCCTCCCGCTCGTGCATCGCAGGGGACAGCGAGAACCCGATCCCGCTTCCGATCAGGCCCGTCAGCAGAGTCGTCACGATTCCCCCTTGGGGTCGGCCGAGGCGAGCACGGGCTCGATCACTCGGATCGTGGCGACCGCGGAACGCGGGGTGACCGGCACCGTCACCGCGTCCAGTCCGGACGCCAGGACGCTCTCCAGGTCCGGGGCGTGGCGCGGAATTGCGAACCATGCGCCGAAGGCCGCTGCACGGTCGGGCTCGATGTCGTCGACGCCCACCAGGTCGACACCGGGGATCGCCTGAAGCGCGGCGGCGTGGTTGACGGAGATCCCGGTTCCGATGATGCCGGTCCGCAGCGCGCTCATAGGGCTTCCCTCCGTACGAGGGCACGGTCCAGCGCCTCGACCCCGTAGACGTAGCCCTGGATCCCGGCTCCGACGAAGACTGCCTCGGCGATGTCGGAGACGTAGGAGTGGTGCCGGAACTCCTCGCGCTTGTGCACGTTGGTGATGTGCACCTCGGCGATGAGCAGTTCGGAGGCGAGCAGCGCGTCACGCAACGCCACGGACGTGTGGGTGAACGCACCCGGGTTGATCACGACGCCGTCCGTACCCCCGCGCGCCTCGTGGAGCCGGTCGACAAGCGCGCCCTCCCAATTGCTTTGCAAGAAGTCGGCTGTGTATCCGAGCGTCTCTGCGCGCTGCGCGGTGATCCGCTCGACGTCGGCGAGGGTGTCGGCACCGTAGAGGGCGGGCTCACGGGTCCCGAGCATGTTCAGGTTCGGGCCGTTCAGGATCAGCAGGCGGCCGTGCCGCATGGAGGCTCCTCACAAGGTGGTGGTCACGCGGGCTGCGGGGGCCGCTGCGGTCGTCCGCGAGGTGCGTCCCAGGTGTTTCAACGGCACGTGGGCGGTCTCGCGGCCTGCGAAGGCCGCCGCCGCGGCAAGCACGCAGAGCACGGCGAGCAGGATCGCGAGCGGAACCCAGCCGAACGCACCCGTGCCGATCATGAGCGCGGCGATGGTGGGCAGGAAGCCCTGGGGCACGTTTGCGAACTGGGTCGAGACCGCCAAGCCGGTGTAGCGGACCCGGGCATCGAACATCTCCCCGTACAGCGACGGCCAGACGCCGTTCGGCGCGGCGTAGCACACCGAGCCCAGCAGGACCGAGGCGAGCACGACGAGTGACCAGTTCGAGGTCGTGATGGCCCAGAAGTAGACGAACACCGACGCGGCGCAGCCCAGGGCGCCCACGGCGAACACCGGGCGGCGGCCGATCTTGTCCGACAGCTTGGCCCACAACGGGATCGTCACGACTTGGCCGATGTTGGAGATCACGATCGTCCACAGCATCGAGGAGCGCGAGATGTTCCACTGCTCCACCGCGTACCCCAGGCCGAACACGGTCACAGTGGTGGAGATCGTGGCGTAGAGGTGGCAGACGACGATCCGAAGGAACGAGCCCCAGTAGTGGCGAATGAAGACCATCAGCGGGAACTTGACGATCTCCTGGCTCTCCTTCATCTCCTCGAAGGCGGGCGGCTCCTCCAGCGTGCGACGCACGATCATCGCGACGATCAGCACCACCGCGCTGGCCCAGAACGGCACCCGCCAGCCCCAGGAATAGAGGGCCTCGGTCGGCAGGGCCGCGACCGGGATGAACGCCAGTGTCGCCACGACCAGCCCGGCCTGGGTCCCGGAGAGAGTGAAGCTGGTGAAGTAGCCGCGCCTGTCCTCGGGAGAATGCTCGAGGGTCATCGAGCTCGCGCCGCTCTGCTCGCCTGCGGCAGAGAACCCCTGCGCCACGCGGCACAGCACCAACAGGATCGGTGCCCAGACGCCGATGACGGAGTAGCTGGGAAGACAGCCGATCAGGAAGGTCGAACCGCCCATGGTGGCCAGCGTGAAGATCAGGACGCGCTTGCGGCCGATGCGGTCGCCGAAGTGGCCGAGGAAGAACGAGCCGATCGGCCGGGCGATGTAGGCGACCGCGAAGGTCGCCAGCGCGGCCAGCGTGCCGGTGGCCGCGCCGGCGTCAGGGAAGAACACATGACTGAAGACCAGCGCCGACGCCGATCCGTAAATGAAGAAGTCGTAATACTCGACCATGCTGCCCAGGAACGACGCGAGCGCGGCCTTCCGGGGCGTTTGGCCCGTTGTCTTCGTATGGGACACGAGACACTTCCTTGTGTCAGGTTCGAGCTGGATTTTGTGACGGATTCACGCCGGGGCGACCGGAGGGCCGCGGATCAGCCGTTGAGAACGGCGGTGGCCGAGGCGAAGGCCTGCCGGGCGGCCTCGTCGACCGGCAGGGCGCGGAACCACGGATCGTTGACCTCGACTGACCAGGGGCCGGTGTAGCCGAGGTTGCGGAGCTCCGCGACCAGCGCACGGACGGGGAGCTCACCCCTGCCCGGCAGTAACCGGGTCGAACGGGCCTTGTGCAGCATGTCCGGGTCGTCCGGGCGGACCCGGGGACCGTCGTTGAGCTGGACGCCGGCGACTTCCCGGGCGTCGATGTCGTGGAGCACGGCGGCGTCGGCACCGGTGGCGAACCAGTGCCAGATGTCGATCATCACCCCCGCGTTCGGCGCCCCGCTGCGCCGGACCACGTCGAGTGCCGCGGGATAGTCGCACAGGGCGCCCCAGGCGAATGCCTCCACCGCCAGGGTGACGCCCAGGGGGGCCAACCGGGCAGCCAGCTCGGCGAGGCGGTCGGCCGCGCGTCCGGGATCGGCCGGTCCGGCGGCGAACTCGCCGGAGGTGACCCGGAGCGGCCCCCAGGCGCGCGCAGCCTCAGCGAGCGTGATCTCGGCGTCCGACGGCGCCGCAACCGACTCGGCGAGCGCCCACCCACCAAGGAACTCGGCCTCGGTGACGGCGAGCCCGGTATCGGCGGCCACGGTGCGCACGGCACCGACCCCGCCGTGCGCCGCGAGGTCGGCGAACTGCACACCGATTCCGGTGAATCCCGCCCTCGCGGCAGCGGCGGCCCGCGCGGCGAAAGGAGTGCGCGCGGGATCGGTGAACCCGGCCCCGTGCAGCGTCACGTAGCTCGCGGTCATCCCGGTCACGCGGGCGCCCCTCCGAACGGCGGGGTCGCGTGGGTGTGGAACGACTCCGGCACGCCCAGGCCCCACGCGGTGCCGCGGCCTTTCGACTCGGTGTCCCAAGTGACGGTCTCGAAGTCCGGCGCGAAGATGTGGATCCCTCCGGTGAACACCTCGACGCGGTTGCCGCCGGGCTCGTACACGTAGAGGAAGAAACCTTGAGTGCGCGAGTGCTTGGCGGGACCGAACTCGATGAACACGTCGTTCTCGAGGAAGACGTCGGCCGCGCGGATCACATCCGAGGTCTCGGGCACGGCGTAGGCCAGGTGGTGCAGCCGTCCGGTGGTGGGGGCGGGTTCTTTCGTGAGCGCGAGGTCGTGGGCCTTCGTCATGACCGACAGCCAAGCGCCGACCTCGTCGCCTCCGGCGGGGGCGAGCCGCTCACGCAGCTTGAACCCGAGGGCCTCCTGCTGGAAGCGGCTCGCCTCGGCGACGTTCGGCACCAGCAGGTTGATGTGGTCGATGCGCGCAGCAGCGGCGCCCTTGGGGGCGAAGCGCTGCGGCTGGTTCGGAAGGGCCGGCGCCTCGCCGGGCGGCGGCACGTACTTCTCGGTCTCGAAGTACACCTCCTGGATATGCCCGCCGACGCCGGTGTAGCGGTAGGCCTTGCCGTGGCCGAAGTCGCCGTCATGCCAGGTGCCCTCGACGCCGTGCTTCTCCAGCGCGGCGACGCGTCGCTCGAGGGCCTGCGGGCTGGTCGTCCGCCACGCCACGTGGCCCAGACCGGCCTCGGGGGCGCCCGTCAGAGTGAGTGAGGTCAGGATGTCGTCGTTCCAGGCACGCAGGTGCGCCCGACCGGGGTCCTCGCCGACGAGGGTCAGCCCGTAGACCTCGGTGAAGAACGCGACGGACTCCTCGAGCCGGGGCGTGAGCAGCTCGGCGTGGCCGAGCTGGGCGATGTCGTAGATCGGCTCCGGGCGGCTGCTCATCGCACCGTGCCTTCCTCAGCGATGGCCTTGGCTTCCAGCTCGGCGACGCCCTCCAGGATGGACGGCGCGTGATTGGCGATCGAGACCCCACCGAAGAGGTAGGCGAGGTTGATCGCAGCCTGCAGCTCTTCCCAGCTCGCCCCGGCCCGCCGGGCCGCATGTCCGTGGATCTTCGCCGCGTCCCGCAGCTGCACCGCCAGCACGGCGAACAGGATCAGCTGGACGGTCTTCTGATCCAGCACATCGGTGTAGGTGACGAGGTTGCGGACCTTCTCCTGCGCGAGCAGCAGCTCTGGGTTCGTCCGGCCCAGGCTGTCGAAACGGGCCTGGATACGCGGTGGCACGAAGCCCGCCATCTCGCGGTAAGTCTGCAGGTAATGGTCGATCTCGTGCTGCTGCTCCGTGGTGGGGACCGCGCCCTCGGCGTCCGGTGTACTGCCAGTCATGGGTGACCTTCCCGTTTCGGTGGCAAGGGTCACAGTCGTGGCTGCGGCAGGTGTGGCGAAAGCCTGCGTTCCCGTTGAACGGGAACGCAGAGCGGAAAAGTCAGGGATGGGAGCGAATCTGCTGGTCACGTAGCGAGCGGGAAATAGAGATGGCGGCGGTGCGTACGGCGGGCGCCAGCCGTTCCGGGCGTCCACCAGTGGTGTGCAGGACGACATCGAGTGCCGCGACAACCGCTCCCGAGGCGTCTCGAATGGGCGCGGCGACCGACAGTGACCCCAGTGTGAGCTCCTCGTAGGCGAAGGCGACGCCCGTGCCGCGTACGTCGTCGAGGACCCGGACGAGCCGGCCGGGTTCGACGATGGTGTGCCGGGTGAAGCGCGCCAGTGGTGCCGCCAGCACATTGGCCTGCACCTCTTTGGGCGCATGAGCCAGCAGCACCTTGCCGACCCCGGTGGCGTGCAGCGGCAGGCGCCCGCCGCGGCGCGACTTCACCAGCAGCGCACCGGCCCCGGAGATCTTCTCTATGTAAAGCGCCTGACTGTCCTGACAGACGGCGAGATGAACGTTCTCCTTGGTCCCCTCGAACAGGTCCTGCATGACCGAGAGGGCTACGTCGCGCAGCGACTCGCCACGAGGGGCGAGCGATCCGAGCTCCCACATGCGTAGCCCGACCCGGTAGCCGGCACCGTCACAGCGCTCCAGTCCGCCCCACGCGACGAGCTCGGTGGCCAGCCGGTGCGCCGTCGACAAGGGCAGCCCGGTGCGGGCGCTGAGCTCGTTGAGGGTGAGCTCAGGGGAGTCAGGGCCGAAGGCGTCGAAAAGCGCGACGACCTTGCTCGTTACTGAGCGCCCCGGAATCTCGGCCATGGTCCCTCCGTTCACCGCTTGAACCCGGGCATCTCCAGAAACGCCGTTCACTGGACAGACCCGCGTCACCCGCAGCTCTCGCCATAGGTGGGTGTTCCAGCTGCGAGCAGCCGGCGGGTCCATTGGAATGCTGCGGTGATGCTGGTGTCCAGAGTCTCGCTCAAGACTGGGTTGGGCAGGGATGCGGCCGGCGCAAGCATGACGAATTCCCGCAGCGGTACGCGGGGCCCGGTCTTCCCCGGCAAGAAGTGCCTCGACTGGCCCTCGAAGACCCGGCGGGCAAGGGCGTCGAGGCCGTCCGCCCCATCCGCGACGAGATCCACAAGCACATCGAATCCCTGATCGCCGAGATCGACGCGAAGGCCGGAGGGCTGAGCGCCATGCCCGGCAGCAACGACGCACGTGAGGCCAAGGCACCGACGATTTCGCTTGGTGACATATAGGGCATGCGTATGGCTTTGCGCATTCAGTGGGCGGTTCGTGAGTCTTTGATGGGATCTTCTGTCGCCTGATGGTGTGGCGGCGGGGCGGAATCCGCCGGTCCGCGGGTGTTGATCTGGTGATGTGATCGGGTGAGTGAACGCAAGCCGTATCCGAGTGACCTATCGGACGAGCAGTGGTCGTTGATCGAACCGGTGATCACCGCATGGAAGGACCGGCACCGCTCGGTCAGCGGCCACCAAGGCGCCTACGACATGCGGGAGATCGTGAACGCGATCCTCTACCAGGGGCGGACCGGCTGCCAGTGGGCCTATCTCCCGCACGACCTGCCACCCAAGAGCGCGACCTACTACTACTTCGCCGCCTGGCGGGACGACGGAACCGACCAGGCCATCCATGAACTCCTGCGCTGCCAGGTCCGTGAACGCGCCCGCCGATTAGAGGACCCGGCCCTGGTGGTCCTGGACACCCAGAGTGTCCATGTGGCCGCCGGGTCCCTACCGCCACGAGTGGCCACGATCCGGCCAAGCGGGTGCCCTACTGGGCGATGACCCACGTCATGACCCGACGCCTCACCGGCGCGAACGCCCCCCACCTGGCGCACGGCGCAGGCGGTGGCAGCGTGAACATCCGGCCCCTGCTCGATGCCCTGGACCTCCAGGAAGACGCCGCCCGGGCCCTGGCCGACGACCTCCACGCACAGATCGACCGCCTGAAGACCCGGTTGCGGGAGGCCGAGATGCACCTGGAGCACCTCACGATCACCCGCAAGACCGTCACCGGCCTCGCCGACCGGCTTTCGACCGTCGCGCCGGACCTGCCCGAGCACCCGGACTACCCCCGCATCCTCGCCGCCTTCAACCACGCGACCGGGCCGCTACGGGCCAAGGACGCCTGCGAAGCCCTCGGCCACGAACTGCTGCCGAAGAACGTCGAAAGGCACCCGCGCCACGCTGAAACGCCTGGTCAAACTCGGGATCCTCACCGAGGCCGACACCGGCAACTTCGCCAGGAACCAATAGCCGACACAACCTCCACCAGCGGCCTTACTCCGCCTTAGCCAGAAACGGACATCACCTTACGAACCGCCCACTAAGGCACTCCGTCTGGCCGTGGCGGGAATGGGTGCCGCAGCCCGTCCCCGCACGCCGTTGGGCTTCCTCAGGCCGCGGCGGGATCCCCCGCTCGGCACCCCAGCCGCGCGGCCTCGCGCACCCCGTCGCTCAGCCCCTTCTCCGGCTTTCGCCCACAGGCGACGGCGCCCACCTCGAGCGACTGCCAGGTCACCACGTGGCCCGATGCGGCCCTGCCCCGGCCCGTGCAGCGGTACCGGAAATCGGCCTCGACCAAAGTGGCGGCGCGGGCGGGGACATAGCGATCGGACGCCTCCGCCTCGTGCAGGCCATAGCTCGAGCGGTCATTGGCGGTGGTCCTGGCCGACGACCCGTTGACATCGCCGGCCAGCTCGTCGGCGGGCAGCTTGAGATGCCGGGCAAGGGAGTGGATCACCCGCCGCTGCGAGAGCTTGCCCCCTGTTGTCCGGACGGACTTGGTGTAACGGGCGACCTCTCGGACATCTTTGGTGCTGACCTTCTGCCCCTTGTCGTAGTGGCGTGTCCGACCCAGGTCGGTCAGGACCGACTGCCGGGAGACGTTGAACCATTCGTAGCTGCCCTTGTCGCACGCAGGGCCGACGGCCTTCTCACCATCTCCCCCGGAACAGCCCCCCACCCCCGTAACGATCACCACGGTCGCCACGGCGGCGCTCCACCTGCGCTTCATTCGCTCATCCCCGTTGTGTGTACCGCGCCACCGCGGCCCGATCATGCTCGTCAGATCATGATCCACAATGGGCCAGGAGCGGACAAGGGCGGGCGGAGACCTCGCTTCCGGAAGCCGAAGTCTTGGGAGCGGGTGGCATAGGCTCCCTTTCTGGTGGGACGTCCGTGTGCTTTCGGCGATCGACCGAACCTGAAAAGCCGTCACGCCATCGCAATGGAACAAAAAACCGCCTCGGCCTGGAGCGGCAAGCGGCGCGAGCACGGCCGCGTACCGAAGGCGCACGGTCGCCGTCGATTCCCACCGCGTCCGCTCACACACCACCTACCTCGCCGCAACCTCCACCGTCACCGGCAGGCCGAACACCACCCCTGGGCGGTGCCGGAGAACTGCGCCTCGTCAAACCGAGCAGTGCCGGAGAACTGCGCCCTGTCGAACCAGGCGGTACCGGAGAATCGCGCCTGGCACATGGTGTGGCCGGGAACGTGGATACCGCGGCAGCCGACAAGGTCGGTGGCCGGGCCGACGCCATGCCCGCAGTACGGCCAGGACGGCGGTGGGGGTGTGCCGGGTTCCGCAGCCTGTCGACCCCCACCCGCGTGGCGACCTTCAGGTCGTAGACGCCGCCGGTGGCGCTCCGGCGGACCGAGCGACGGCCGACCTTCAGCCGGTCGACCGGCTGCCGGGGCGCGGCCGCGCCGGGCGCGGGCCTCCCAATCGTCGAGGAAGAGTGACCGGAATCTGATTGCCGCGTGCGGGGCGCGGCAGTCGCAGGCTGGTGTG
>NZ_RIBZ01000830.1:0-16738 GCF_003721215.1 Streptomyces botrytidirepellens | reverse complement strand
GGCCGAGCCACCGGGCGCGGCCGAGCCACCGGACGCGGCGGAGCCGTCGGGCGACGCGGGGGCCGGGGTGCGCACCGGGGCACCGGTACGGAGTTCCAGGCGGCGCGCGGCCACGTCCCGCGCGCCGTGGACGAGATCCGGCCGTACGGCCATCACGGCGCCGACCGTCAGGGCCGTGATGGCCGCCTCGCCGATACCGATCAGCACATGCACGCCCACCATCGCGGTGAGGACCTTGCCGATCGCGACGTCCGCCGTCCCGCCCAGCGCGTAGAGCCCGGTGAAGGCCATGGCGGCGGCCGGGACGGAGACCAGGGCGGCAGCGAAGGACGCGACGGTGACCGTGCGGCGCCGGTTCGGGGCGAGCTTCAGGATGGCGCGGAAGACCCCGTAGGCCACGACCGTCGTGACGACCGCCATGTCCGTGATGTTGACGCCGAGCGCGGTGAGGCCGCCGTCCGCGAAGAGCACGCCCTGCATGAGCAGCACCACGGAGACGCACAGCACGCCCGTATAGGGGCCGACGAGGATCGCCGCCAGCGCCCCGCCGAGCAAGTGCCCACTGGTGCCCGCGGCTACGGGGAAGTTCAGCATCTGGACGGCGAAGATGAACGCCGCGACCAGCCCGGCGAGCGGCGCGGCCTGCTCGTCGAGTTCGCGCCGCGCGCCGCGCAGGCTGACCGCGACCGCGGCGGCGGCGACGGCACCGGTCGCCACCGACACCGGGGCGTCGATGAATCCATCGGGGACATGCATGCGGGGCTCCGCTCCTGAGCTGCGGGTATCCGCTCGATGGTGACCTACCTGCACATCGTTCGCAAGAGCGCCTCCCCCGCGAAAGCACCGGCGGCGGCCCTCCCGCAAGGGAAGAGCCGCCGCCGGGGCGCGCGTTGGCCGATTCCGGCCGTCGATCACACCCGGCTCAGCTCCGGGTCCTTGTCGGCGTCCTTGGCGTTCTTGGCGTTCTTGCCCTGCCCCGCCGGGGTGTCCGTTGCGAGCTGCTCGCGCAGCCCCTCACCCTCGACGTCCACGTTCGGCAGCGCCTTGTCGAGCCAGCGCGGCAGCCACCACGCGGACTTACCGAGCAGCCCCAGCACCGCCGGGACGATGGCCATGCGGACCACGAAGGCGTCGAAGAGGACCGCGGTGGCGAGACCGAAGCCGATCATCTTCACCATCGCCTCGGACGAGCCGATGAACCCGGCGAAGACGCTGATCATGATGACCGCGGCCGCGGTGACCACCCGGGCGCCGTGCCGGAAGCCGGTGACGACGGCCTGGCCGGGGCGCTCGCCGTGGATGTACGCCTCCCGCATCCGGGTCACCAGGAAGACCTCGTAGTCCATGGCCAGGCCGAACACCACGCCGATCATGAAGATCGGCATCATGCTCATGATCGGGCCGGTCTCCTCGACGCCGAACAGGTCCGCCGCCCAGCCCCACTGGAAGACCGCGACCACCGCGCCGAGCGCCGCGACGACGGACAGCAGGAAGCCGAGCGCCGCCTTGAGCGGGACCAGAATCGACCGGAAGACGATCATCAGCAGCAGGAAGGCCAGCCCGACGACCAGGGCCAGGTACGGCATCAGCGCGTCGTTCAGCTTCTGCGAGATGTCGATGTTCATCGCCGTCTGACCGGTCACCAGCACCTCGGCACCGGTGTCGGACTTGAACGAGCCCGCCTCGTCCCGGATGTCTGCGACGACCTTCTCGGTGTCGACGCTGCTCGGCTTGTACTTCGGCACGACGGTGAGCATCGCGGTGTCGCCGGGCTTGTTGAACGTCGCCGGGGTGACGGCCGCGACGCCGTCGATACCGGCGATGCTCTTGGTGACCTTGTTGACCGCGGCCTTGGGGTCGTCGCTGCCCTTGGTGTCGGCGACGACCATCAGCGGACCGTTGAAGCCCGGGCCGAAGCCATCGGAGATCATGTCGTACGCCTGCCGCTTCTGGCTGCTGACCGGCTGCGAACCGTCGTCCGGCAGCCCCAGCTCCAGGCTGAGCGCGGGCACCGCGGCGGCGCCGAGGCCGAGCACGCCGAGCAGCAGCACCGCCACCGGGCGACGCAGCACGAACCGGGCCCAGCGGGTGCCCATGTTGGGCTTCTCCTCCGCCTGCGTGCCCTCCGCGGCGGCCGAGGCCGCCTCCGCCATCCGCTTGCGCGCCTTGCGCCCGTACACCCTCTTGCCGGCGAAGCCCAGCAGCGCGGGGATGAGGCTGATCGCGATGAGGACGGCGATGACCACCGTGCCCGCCGCAGCGAAGCCCATCTTGGACAGCATCGGGATGTTGACGACCGCGAGGCCGACCAGCGCGATGACGACGGTGAGTCCGGCGAAGACGACCGCGGAGCCCGCGGTTCCGACGGCTCGCCCGGCGGCCTCCTCGCGCTCCCGGCCCTCGGCCAGTTCGGCGCGGTAGCGGGAGACGATGAAGAGCGCGTAGTCGATGCCGACCGCGAGGCCGATCATCATCGCCAGCGTCGAGGTCGTCGTGGACAGCCCGAGGGTGGTGGCGAGCGCGGTGATCCCGGAGATGCCGATGCCGACGCCGATGAGCGCGGTCAGCAGCGGCAGTCCGGCCGCCACCAGCGAGCCGAAGGTGATGGCGAGGACGATCGCGGAGATCACGATGCCGATGACCTCGGTGGAGCCGGTCTCGGGCATCTCCTGGAGCGCATCACCGCCGATCGCCACCGTGAGATCCGACTTCTGCGCCTTCTCCCCGGCCTCCTTCAGGCCGTCCTTGGCGGTGTCCTCCAGCTCCATGGCGTTGACCTTGTAGCTGGTCAGGATGTACGCGGTCGAGCCGTTCTTGGAGACGGCCCGCGCCCGGTACGGGTCGGCGACCGAGGCGACCTGCGGAGAGCTCGCCTTGAGGTCGGCGACGGTCTTCGTGACCACGGCCTTGTTGGCCGGGTCGGTCATCTTCTCGCCCTGGGGTGCGCGGAAGACCACCCGGGCGGTGGCGCCGTCGGCGTTACCACCGGGGAAACGCTTCTCCAGGAGGTCGAAGGCCTTCTGGGCCTCGGTGCCCGGGATGGAGAAGCTGTCGTTGGCGGGGGGCGATGCGGTCGCCGCGCCGACTCCGGCGACGGCCAGGAGCGCCACCCATATCAGGGCGACGAACCGGCGTCGCCGGAAGGCGAATCGACCGAGTTTGTAGAGGAACGTGGCCACGAGGAGAGGTGCTCCCGTCGAGTCGGTGTCACTGCTGGATCACTGCTGGGTCACTGCTTGCAGGTGTGCGCGACCTGACCGGCGACGAGAGCGGCGCGCCGGCTGGGCTCGTATATGAGGTTGTGCGGGGTGGGGAGGTTCAGAGGCCGAGGGCGGGGAGGACCACGGCGTCGATGTAGTGGCTGAGGAAGGCGACGTCCGGCTCTTCGCCGTCGATCAGCGACCGGGCGATGAGGGCGCCGCACATCATGTGCACGACGTAGTCCAAGGCGGGTCGGTCCGGAGCCACTTCCCCCCGGTCGACGGCACGCCGCAGCAGTGCGTCGAGCGCGGCCATCTCGGGATAGATCAGCAGCTCCCGGAGGGCCTGGTGGAGGTCCGGATGGGTGTGGATGGCCTGGGCCAGCCCCCTCATCAGGGCCGCGTCACGCTCCCGGGCGCTGTCGGTGCACCGCACGATCTCGTGCAGGTCGCCGCGCAGCGATCCGGTGTCGATGTCCTGGAGCGAAACGGGCTTGGTGTGCCGCAGCGCGGAGGCCACCAGCTGCGGTTTGCCCTTCCACTGGCGGTAGAGCGTGGCCTTGCTGGAGTGCGTGCGCGCGGCGACGGCGTCCATGGTCAGCGCGTCGTAACCGACCTCCCCGAGCAGCTCGACCACGGCCTCGTACAGCTCACCCTCCCGCTCGGGGGACAGCCGGCTGCGGCGCACCCGGGTCGTGGGCCGGTCCTCGACCGGCTGGTCGGCGGGCTGGACCGTCGGCATGGCATCCCCCTTTCGAACGAAACGGTTTCGTACTCGTTCAAGCATACGACCCACCGGCCGCTCTTTTAGCGAAACCGTGTCGTTTCGCTCGTGGCGTGCATCACAGATTGGAGTTGCTTTGCAGGACCGGGGCCGAAACCATGGATGAGGTGAGGGAAACGAGCGACACCGACCGCGCGTATCTGCGATTTCCGCATCTGCACGGCGACTTGCTGTGCTTCGCCGCCGAGGACGATCTCTGGGTCGCCCCCCTGACCGCCCGTGGCGAGCCCCCCGGGCGGGCGTGGCGACTGACCGTGGACCGGACCCGGGTGGGCCACCCCCGGTTCTCCCCCGACGGCTCCCACATCGCGTACACGAACTGGCGCAGCCTCGACCCCGAGATCCACCTCGCCCCCGTCGACGGCGGCCCCATCCGGCGGCTGACCTACTGGGGCAGCGAGGACGCCCGGGTCTGCGGCTGGACGCCGCCCGACCCGGACGGCGTCTCCCACATCCTCGCCGTGTCCTCGCACGGCCAGCCGTTCTCCCACTTCTCCTGGGCCTACAGCCTGCCCACCGACGGCAGCCCCGGCAGTCGGCTGCCCTGGGGACCGGTGGCCGACATCGCCGTCACCGACCGGATCCCCGGCGTCGATCAGGACGACGCCGCCGACCAGGGCGATGAGCGGCGCACCCTGCTGCTCACCGGCAAGCCGCCGCACGAGCCCGCCACCTGGAAGCGCTACCGGGGCGGCGCGACCGGTCGGCTGTGGCTGGGCGGCACCCGGCTGCTGCCCGACCTGAACGGCCACCTGGACTCGGTCATGGCCGTCGGCGGGCGGATCGCCTTCCTCTCCGACCACGAGGGCGTCGGCAACCTCTACTCCTGTCTGCCCGACGGCTCCGATCTGCGCCGCCACACCGACCACGACGACTTCTACGCCCGCCACGCCTCGACCGACGGCAGCCGCGTCGTCTACCAGTGCGCCGGGGAGCTGTGGCTGGTGGACGACCTCGGCCCGGACGCCGAACCGCGTCGGCTGCGGGTGCGGCTCGGCGGGGCGCGGGCCGGGCGGCGGCCCTACCAGATCCCGGCCGCCTCCCATGTCGACTCGCTGTCCGTGGATGCCACCGGCCGGGCCAGCGCCGTGTGCGTACGCGGCAGCCTGTACTGGCTCACCCACCGCGACGGCCCCGCCCGCACCCTCGCCGACAGCCCCGGCGTCCGGGTGCGGATGCCCGAGATCCTGGGCTCCAGCGGACGGGTCGCCTATGTGACGGACGCGGAGGGCGAGGACGCGATCGAGATCGCCTATCTGCCGCGGGCGAGCGAGACGGGCGAGCCCCGGCGACTGGCCGCGGGGCGGCTGGGCCGGGTGCACGAACTGGAGCCCTCGCCCGACGGCGACCGGCTCGCCGTCGCAGCGAACGACGGGCGGCTGCTGCTCGTGGACACTTCCGCGGACGGGGACGGCGAGGTCACCGAGCTGGTGCGGTCGCTCAACGGCCCGGTCGCCGATCTCGCCTTCTCCCCCGACTCGGCCTGGCTGGCCTGGTCCCATCCGGGCATCGGGCGCACCCTGCGCTCCATCAAGATCGCGCGGCTGGCCGACCGGACCATAGTGGACGTGACCACCGGGCGCTTCGAGGACGAGGAACCCGTCTTCACCAGCGACGGCCGCTATCTCGCCTTCCTGTCCTGGCGCGGCTTCGACCCCGTCTACGACGTGCACACCGGCGACCTCTCCTTCCCGCTCGGCTGCCGCCCCTACCTCGTACCGCTGTCCTCCGCCACGCCCTCGCCCTTCGCGCTCTCTCCCGAGGGCCGGCCGGCGGCGGGCGGGCTCGACCCGGAAGACGACGCCGGGGGCGCGGACGGCGACGGCACGGTGACCGTCGAGGTGGAGGGGCTGCCCAGCCGGGTCACCGTCTTCCCGGTGGCCGCCTCCAAGTACTCCTCGCTGTGGCCGGTCAGCGGCGGCGGCCTGGTGTGGCTGCGCTGGCCGATCTCCGGTGCCCTCGGCGAGACGTTCGCCAACCCGGCCGACACCTCCGACAGCCCCACCCTCGAACACTTCGACCTGGCCAAGGCCAAGCGCACCGAACTCACCAGTGAGCTGGACTGGTTCCGGGTCAGCGGCGACGGCTCCCGGCTGGTCGTCGTCGACGACGACGAGCTGCGGGCGGTGCCCGCCACCGAGTCCGGCGACAGCGACTCCACGGTCCAGATCGACATGCGGCGCATCCAGCACACCGTGGAGCCCGCGGCCGAGTGGCGGCAGGCGTACGAAGAGGCGGGCCGCATCACCCGCGCCTACTTCTGGGAGCCGGGCATGTGCGGCGTCGACTGGGACGGGGTGCTCGACCAGTACCGGCCGCTGGTCGAACGGGTCGCCTCCCCCGACGAGTTCGCCGATCTGCTGCGCGAGGTCCTGGGCGAGCTGGGCACCTCGCACGCGTACGTGAGCGCCGCGCGCCGCAACGAGGGCCCTGCCCACTACCAGCGCCCCATCGGGCTGCTCGGCGCCGACTTCACGCGCACCGAGGACGGGGGCTGGCAGATCTCCCGCATCCTGCCCGGCGAGTCCTCCGACTCCCGGGCGCGCTCGCCGCTCGCGGGCTCCGGCATCCGCGAAGGCGCCCGGCTCACCCATGTCGACGGCCGCCCGGTGGATCCGGTGGCCGGGCCCTCTCCGCTGCTGACCGCCGCGGGTGGCACCACGGTCGAGCTGACCTTCGCCTCCCCGGACGGTGAGGGCCCGCCGCGCCGGGTCGCGGTCGTCCCGCTGATCGACGAGCGGCCGCTGCGCTACCAGGACTGGGTGGCCCGGCGGCGGTCGGTGGTGCGGGAGTTGAGCGACGGGCGGTGCGGCTATCTGCACATCCCCGACATGGGCGGCTCCGGCTGGGCGCAGTTCAACCGGGATCTGCGCCGGGAGGTGTCGTTCCCCGCTCTGATCGTGGACGTCCGGGGGAACGCGGGCGGCAACATCAGCGAGCTGGTGGTCGAGAAGCTGACCCGCACCGTGATGGGCTGGGACCTCACGCGCAACGCCCAGCCGGTGTCGTACACCAGCAACGCGCCGCGCGGGCCGATCGTCGCGGTCGCGGACGAGGCGACCTCCTCCGACGGCGACATGATCACCGCGGCCTTCAAGATCCAGGGCATCGGCCCGGTGGTGGGGCTGCGCACCTGGGGCGGCGTGGTCGGCATGACCGGCCGCCATCCGCTCGGCGACGGTTCGGCGATCACGGTGCCGATGAACGCCGCCTGGTTCGACGCCTATGGGTGGGGGGTCGAGAACCATGGCGTGGAGCCGGACATTCCGGCGCCCCGTTCACCGCTGGACTGGGCGGAGGGCCGCTATCCACAGCTGGGGGTGGCCGTGCGGACGGCGCTGGAGCTGCTGGAGCGGCATCCGTCCGCGGTCCCGCCGGGCTACGGCCAGGTGCCGGACCGGCGACGCCCGAAACTCCCCCCGCGGGGCGACGGTTGAGCAGGTGAACCGACCTGCGTGCCGGGGGCGCATCCCCTGACGGATGCGCCCCCTCGCGCACACTCTTCGCGGACCCATCAACGGGCCCGTCCTACGAGACGACTCACATCTCTTCGAACGGCTCCTGGTCCCGCATCTCGTCGCCCATGCCCTGCTGACGGCGCTCCCGGCCCATGCGCTCGGCCTGCTCACGGCTTTCCGGCCGGTCCTGGTCGCGGCGCTGCTCCTGCCCCCGCTGGGCTCGCTGCGCCTGCTGGCCCTGCTGGCCTCGCTGACCCTGCTGACCCCGCTGGGCCTGCTGACCCCGCTGGGCCTGCTGGCTCTGCTGACCCTGCGCCTTGCGCTTGGCCTGCTGGGCCTTCTCGCTGAACTCGTCCTTCCCCATCTGCGTCACTCCTCATCGGGTGAAAGGGATCGGGCCCGACCAGAGTTACACGCAGGGACATACTCCGCATTTCGATCGACCCCACCCATCGAATTCCCAGGTCAGGGTGGTTGACAGAGGGTTACCGGTCACGCTGCGTACGGGCGCTGCGCGACCGCTCGTCCGCCGCGCCGCCCTCGCCCAGGAGATGGCCGCGCTGCCCGCGGGTGGCCGCCAGCCGGGGTTCGGCCCAGCGCATCTCACGCCGCCCCACCGCCCCGATCAGCGCGGGCAGATAGCCGCGCACCGGCTGCATCCCGCGCAGCCACCACTGCCCGTACACATGGGCCGAGCGGCGCTCTATCCCGGCGACGAGCCGGTCCACGGCCGGGCCCAGCGGATACGTACGCCCCGCGGGCCACGGCATCCGCGCCCGCAACTCCCGCATCACCTCGTCCCGGTCGGCGCCCCGCACCATGTCCGTGTCGGTCCAGCTGAGATAGCCCACGCCCACGGTCACGCCCCGGTGGCCCACCTCGGCGCGCAGACAGTGCGCGAACGCCTCGACCCCCGCCTTGGACGCGCAGTACGCGGTCATCATCGGCGCGGGCGCGATCGCGGCGAGCGAGGCGATCTGCAACAGATGGCCCCTGCTGGCGAGCAGCGCGGGCAGAAAGGCGCGGGCCGTGGTGACGCTGCCCAGCAGATTGACCTCGACGACCCGCCGCCAGGCCGCCTCGTCGGTCTCGAGGAACGGACCGCCCGTGGCCACCCCGGCGTTGGCGCAGACGACGTCCACCGCGCCGAAGCGCGCCACCACGTCCTCCGCGACCCGGGCCATCGCCTCCGGGTCGGTGACATCGGCGTGCCAGTGGTCGGAGTCGGTGGGCAGCCGCCCCGACACCCGCTTCAGCTCCTCCGGTTCCAGGCCCACCAGCGCCACCTTGGCGCCGCGCGCGGACAGTTTGCGGGCCAGCAGCTCGCCGACTCCCCGTGCCGCGCCGGTCACCACCGCGACCCGGCCCTCCAGACTTCTGCGCGCGCTCATGTCGTCCGCTCCTCGACAGCGTGGGGATCGTCGTCGGTCAGGTCATCGGTCGTACGAGGGGATCCTCCGTGGTCGGCGGCGAGGCGGCGGATCACGTCGCTCACCGCCCCGGGGTCCTCCACGGGGGTCATATGGCCGAGGCCGGGCAGTTCCGTGAGGCCGGTGCACTGCGGCAGCGCGGCCGCTATGGCATGGGCCTGCTCGGGCGGGGTCAGTCGGTCGGCGGTGCCTACGAGGACGGCGGCGGGCATGGTCAGCAGGCCGATGCGGGCGTCCAGATCGAGGTCGCCCATGACGTGCGCCCAGCCCGCGCGCACGGCGCGGGGGCACGCGTGGACGATCCGCGCGCACGCCTCCACCATGGCGGGCGCGGAGCCCGGGCCCATCGTCCCGTACCGCAGCAGCCGCTTGCTGACGGGCGTGACCGGCCCCATGGGAAGGCGCGCGCCGAGGATCGCGCGGTGGACCCGCGCCCGCAGCCGCTCGGAGCGCAGCGGCACCACTCGGGCCCGCTCGACCAGCCGGGAGGCGCCGGTGCTGCACAGCACCACGGCGGCGGCGCGCTCGCGCACCGCCGGGCGTCCAGCGGCGGCCATCACCGTCATCCCGCCCATGGAGTGGCCCACGACCACGGCCCGGCGGCCCGGCTCCAGGGTCTGCTCCAGCACCGCCTCCAGGTCGTCGGCGAGCGCCTCGGTGCTGTAGCCGCCGGGTCCGGGGGCAGTGCTGCGGCCATGGCCGCGCTGGTCGTACACGATCACCCGGTGGCGGGCGACCAGTTCGCGCACGACCGGCGCCCAGAAGGCGGTCGAGCAGGTCCAGCCGTGGGCCAGGACGACGGCGGGAGCGGCGGGGTCGGTGACCCCGTGCAGCTCCGCGTGCAGCCGGGCGCCGTCCGCCGAGGTGACGGTCAGCTCCCGCGGCGGAACCGGCGGGGCGTACGGCCCGGAGGTGGCGTAGGGGGTGCGCCTCACCGCGATCCCCTCCCTGCGGCGGACTCCGCGCGCTGACCGGCTTCGGTCCGCTGCCGCAGCACCTCGTATTCCGCGAGCCGCACGCGCCGGGTGACCCGTTTGAACTCGCCGGTCGAGCCGGGCCACAGGGTCGTGTTGCGGCCGTTCCCGTCCAGATACCAGCTGTCGCAGCCGCCCGAGTTCCACACCGTGCGCTTCATCCTCTCCTGGATCATGTCGTTGTAGGCGCGGACCGCCGACGGCCGGGCGTCCAGGGCGACCTTGCCGCCGAGGGCGTCCAACTGCCGTAGATAGTCGGTCAGATAGGTGAGCTGGGCCTCGATCACGAGGATCATCGAGCTGTTGCCGAGCCCGGTGTTCGGCCCGATGATCGTCAGGAAGTTGGGGAAGCCCGCCGCGCTGGTGCCGCGCAGCGCTTCCATGCCGCCCTTCCACTCCTCCGCGAGCGTGGTGCCCTTCGCCCCGGTCACGCGCTGGGCGATGGGGAGGTCGGTGACGTGGAAGCCGGTCCCGAAAATGATCGCGTCGGCCTCGGTCTCGGTGCCGTCGGAGCCGACGAGCGTGGTACCGCGGATCTCCTTGAGCCCGCCGACCACGTCCACATGCGGCCGGGCGAGCGCCGGGTAGTAGTCGTTGGACAGCAGGATGCGCTTGCAGCCGATGCGATAGCGCGGGGTCAGCCTGGACTGGAGCACCGGGTCCTTGATGGCCCGCCGCATGTGCGCCCCGGCCAGCCGCTCCACGAGCCCCAGCTCGGCCGGGCGCTTGGTGAACGCCCCGACCTGCAACTCCCGGATCCCCCACAGTAGCCCGCGGCGCAGCGCCCCGGAGGCCGGGAGCCTGCTGTGCAGCCAGCGCTCGGCGTCGGTGATCCGGCGGTCCATGCGCGGCAGCACCCAGGGCGGGGTGCGCTGGAAGAGGGTGAGCCTGCGCACCTCCTTCTGGATCTCGGGCACGATCTGGATGGCCGAGGCGCCGGTGCCGACCATCGCGACCCGCTTGCCGCGCAGGTCGTAGCCGTGGTCCCAGCGCGCGGAGTGGAAGACCTTGCCGGGGAAGCCGTCGAGCCCCGGGATGTCCGGGATCTTGGGGTCGGAGAGCGGGCCGGTCGCGCTCACCACGACATCGGCGGTCAGCGGCCCCCGCGCGGTCTCGACCTCCCAGTGCAGCGCCTCCCCGTCCCAGCGCAGGGCGAGCACCTCGGCGTCGAAGCGCAGGTGCGGCCGCAGCCCGAAGGTGTCGGCGATCCGCTCCAGATAGGCGCGGATGTGCCGTCGGCCGGAGAAGGCGCGCGGCCAGTCGGGGTTGGGTGCGAAGGAGAAGGAGTAGAGATGGGACGGGACATCGCAGGCGCAGCCCGGATAGCTGTTGTCCCGCCAGGTGCCGCCGACCGCACCGGCCCGCTCCAGGACCAGGAAGTCGGTGATGCCCGCGCGGCGCAGTCTCACCGCCGCGCCCAGGCCCCCGAATCCGGAGCCGATCACCGCCACCCGCACGTGCTCACGCGCCAGCCCAGCCGCCATGCCGCCGCCTCCCGCCGCTCGAACTGCCAGAACCACTTGAACTACCAGAACCGCTTGAACGGCTCGGAACCGTGCCAGCGTTCACTGGCACGATGGGAGCGTAGGACAGGGATCCGGCGAGCGGTAGGGGCTGTGGATAACCGAGTTACCGGCGGTCACACACGACCGCCCTCGACATAGGCTGCTGCTGTGGCGATGAGCGAAGCGGACCGGGTACGCGAGTACCGCGTGACGGAGCTGGCCGAGAGGGCCGGGATCACCGTGCGCACCCTGCGCTTCTACCGGGAGCGCAAGCTGATCCCGCCACCCCGCCGCGAGGGCCGTATCGCCTGGTACAACGACCACCACCTGGCCCGGCTGCGGACCATCACCGCCCTGCTGGAGCGCGGCCACACCCTGGGCGGGATCGCCGAGTTGATCGCCGCGTTCGAGAGCGGACGGGACGTCGGCGAGCTGCTGGGGATGGACGGCGGCCTTCCGTCCTGGTCCGAGGAGACCCCGATCCGGCTCACCCCGCAGGCGCTCGCCGACTACTTCGACGACGAGGCCACGGCGGAGAACCTCACCGTCTCACTCGACATCGGCTATCTCGCGGTCGACGGCGACGACATCGTGCACATCAGCCAACGGCTGCTGGACGCCTCGCGCGCCCTGGTCGGCCAGGGCATCCCGCTGTCGGCCGTCCTCGCGGCCGGGCGCGAGGTCCGGGAGCATGTGGACGCCATCGCCGAGACCTTCGCCACACTGCTGATCAACCATGTGCTGGCGGATGCCCGCGAGCGCGGCGAGGAGGTCGGCGAGACCGTGGAGCGGCTGCGTCCGCTCGCGAAGAGCGTCGTGGACGCCGAGCTGTCGATGGCCATGGACCGCCGCCTGCGGTCCGGTCTGGAGGAACGGGCGGGCGGGCGCACCGAGGACACCGGCGGCCCGCCGCGGGATCAGTGAGCGGCGCCGTAGGTGACCGACACCGGGGCGTGGTCGCTCCACCGCTGGTCGTACGCCGGGGCCCGCTCCACGACCGCCTTCAGCGCCCGCCCGGCGAGCCCGGGGGTGGCGATCTGGTAGTCGATGCGCCAGCCCGCGTCGTTGTCGAACGCCCTTCCCCGGTACGACCACCAGGAGTACGGGCCGTCGACCTCCGGGTGCAGCGCGCGCACCACGTCCACGTAACTCCCCTCCTCGAAGACGCGCGACAGCCACGCGCGCTCCTCCGGCAGGAATCCGGACTTCTTCCGGTTGGCCTTCCAGTTCTTCAGGTCGGCCTCCTGGTGGGCGATGTTCCAGTCGCCGCACACCAGCGCCTCGCGACCGTCGGCCGCCGCCCGCTCGCGCAGCTCCTTGAGGTACGGAAGGAATTCCGCCATGAAGCGCTCCTTCTCGTCCTGCCGCTCGGTGCCGACCTCACCGGAGGGCAGGTACAGGCTGCCGACCGTCACACCCGGCAGGTCGACCTCCACATAGCGGCCGCTGTCGTCGAATTCGGAGGAGCCGAAGCCGACCCGTACGGCCTCCAGCTCGCGCCGCGCGTACACCGACACACCCGCCCGGCCCTTGGCCGCCGCCGGGGCGTGCACCACGTGCCAGCCGTCCGGCTCGCGCACGGCCTCGGGCAGTTCGCGCGGCTCGGCGCGCACCTCCTGGAGGCACACCACATCGGCCGCGGTACCGTCCAGCCAGGGCACGAAGCCCTTCTTCGCGGCGGCACGCAGCCCGTTCACATTCACGGTCGTCACGGAGAGCACTACGGCACGATACGACATGGAAATTCCGATGCCGCCCTCGTCGCATAGAAGTACGATCCTGCGCATGAAATTCCGAGCAGTTCGCTTTGACCACCCCGACGCGGTGCGGCTCAACGACGAGGTGCAGGCGGAGTACGCGGAGCGATACGACGACGAGGGGGACATGACGCCCCTGGACGCGGCCCAGTTCGACCCGCCCCACGGCCTCTACCTCATCGCGTACGACCCGGACGGCCGCCCGGTGGCGACCGGCGGCTGGCGCAGCCAGGACCGGAACGACGAGGGGTACGAGGACGGGGACGCCGAGCTGAAGCGGATGTTCGTCATACGGGAGGCGCGCGGGCGCGGCCTGGCCCGTCTGATCCTCGCGGCGCTGGAGGACAGCGCCCGGGCGGCGGGGCGCACCCGAATGGTGCTGGAGACCGGCGTCAAGCAGCCCGAGGCGATCGCGCTGTACACCTCATCGGGCTATGCGCCGGTGAAGAAGTTCGGGCTGTACCGCTTCGACGAACTGAGCCGCTGCTTCGGCAAGCCGCTGGCGCTCCCGGACGGCGCCCCCGTTCACCAGAAGAACCAGCCGGGCGTCGCGACGTAGATCTGCACCGCCTCCTCACACCCCCCGACGCCGTCCGAACCCTCCTGGGCGGCGATCGCGGCCGCTTCGCGCTCCCCGTAGGCGTCGATCCCGTCCGCCGTCACGATCAGGGCGGCGACCACGGCGAGGAAGACCCAGGGGACCGCGCGGTGGTGCGGCGCCTTCTCCTGCGTCACCCAGGCACCCACCACGGCGGTCACCGCGGCCGCCAGCACCAGGCACAGGGCCGCGGTGGTGAGGTCGCCGAGGAGGGGCGGCTCGTCGCACAGGGCGTAGGCGCGCCCGCCGAGCAGCCGCTCGCAGAGGGCCGCGCTGCTCAGCGTCAGGCCGAACGCGACGATGTGATGCGGCTGTACGGCGGCCCGTACGGCGGAACCCGCCCCGTTTCCGGAGCGGGTTCCCTCACGTGTCGGCCGCTTCATCCCTGGCCGGCGAACTTCTTGCTCATCGCGTCGAACACGCCCTTCGCGTCGGCCCCCAGGTGCGGACCGGCGAGCCAGGTGTGCTCGTTCGAACTGATCGAGCTGTTGGACACCAGCACCGTCTTGCCCCCGCGGTTGACGAACCAGCCGCCGCCGGAGGTGCCGCCGGTCATCGAGCAGCCGATGCGGTACATGGTCGGCGTGGTCGGCGCGAACGACAACCGGCCCGGCCTGCTGGTGCAGTTGAACATCTTCGCGCCGTCATACGGCGGTGCGGCCGGGTAGCCGTACGCCCCGATCGAGCTGACCTTGTTCGCCGACGGCGCCCCGAACCACACGGGCACGGCGGCCCCGACCGTCTCCTGAAGCGACTTGCCGCCGCTGTTCTCCGGCTTCACGTGCAGCACCGCGAAGTCGTACGCGGAGCCCACATTGCCGGTCTTGCCGCCCGTGTCGATCCACTGGGACGAGGTCTGCGACCAGTCCGCCCACCACACGCCGTACGGGGTGACCTCACGCTGGGCCGCGGTCTCCGCCTTGGCGGCGGGCAGCCCGTCGTCGTTGTACGACGGCACGAACACGATGTTGCGCATCCAGCCGCCCTTCTTGCCGGAGTGCACGCAGTGGCCCGCGGTCCACACCAGGTTCGACTTCCCCGGATGCGCCGGGTCCTCGACGACGGTGCCCGAGCAGACCATCGGCCCCTCGGGGCTGTCGAAGAACACCTTCCCGACCGGCGCCATGTTCTGGTGGTACGGCCGCGAGACCTGCTTGGCCGGTACGGCGGGCGGCTCCGGGTCGGTCGCGGCCTGGCTCTCGCCCGCGCTCTGCGTGGAGAGCGTGTTGGGCGAGTCCTTCGCCTTGGACATCCGGGACGGCTGCCAGAAGTTCTTGATGACGGGATTGGCGAAATCGGACGCATCGCGTGCCCATTTGTCCCAGTTCTTCCACCCGCCCTCCTTCCACTCCTTCAGGTCGTCCAGACTCGTCGGAACGCCCTCCGGCAGCTTGAGCCCGTTGTCGCCCTGCTGGCCGGCCGCGGTCGGCGACGTCGACTCGGAACTGGCCTTGTCCTCACTCGACCCGCAGGCCGAGGCGGTGACCACGAGCAGCGCGGTCACCGCGGCGGCCGCCGCGGTGGAACGGCGTATGAGTGGCATGGCGCCTTATCCCCCTGTGGTGCTGTTGTTGTGCGGTGTGGAATTCATGCGGCGGCGCTTTCGCGCCATGTCCCATTCAGGACGCACCCACTATGCCCGTGCCCCTCGCCAGGGCCATCACCGGTCTCACGGCCCGCACACAACAAGAACGGTGTCAGCACGATTCCCTGACATCGGACGCTCCGTCAGGGCAACGCCACGGACGCCGCGTCACGCCGTCTTGCGTCCGCCCTCCGCGAGGAGATTCGCCGCGAAGCCGAAGAACGCCACCCCGCTCACCTGCTCCATCCGGCGCCGGAACGCGGGCCGCCGGATCCGCTCGCTCAGCGCGGACGCGGCACCGGAGACCACCCAGTACCAGAGCGCCAGCTCGACGATGTCGATCGCGGTGAACACCAGGGTCGCGGTGAACACCGAGGCGCCGTCCGGGGTGAACTGGGGAATCAGGCTCATGTAGAAGACCCCCGCCTTGGGGTTGAGCAGATTGGTGCCCACCCCCGCACGGAACGCCGCCCACCGCCCGCGCGGTGCCGATCCGCCCACCGGCCCCGGATCCTCCGTCTCCGGCTCCGCCGCCCGCCGCGACCGCCACAGCGCCGACGCTCCGAGCCACACCAGATACGCCGCGCCCGCGACCCGCAGCGTGTCGTACGCCACACGCGAAGCCGTGAGCAGCGCCGTGAGCCCGACCGCCGTCGCGAACCCCCACACCAGACAGCCGGTGAGTATCCCGAGCGAGGCGGCCAGCCCGGCGTTCCGCCCGTGGGACACCGACGTGCGCAGCACGAGCAGGGTGTCCAGCCCCGGAGTGACATTGATGAGCGCGGCAACGCCCGCGAAGGCAAGAGCTGAGGTGAGCATGCCCGCAGGCTAATCCAGCACAAGCGAAACCCCCGCCGGAATTTCCCGGCGGGGGTTTCGAGCTGCGGTGGACCTGAGGGGATTTGAACCCCTGACCCCCTCGATGCGAACGAGGTGCGCTACCAGTCTGCGCCACAGGCCCTTGCAACGAGTGAAACTCTAGCATCCCCTGCGGGGTGCTTGGAAATCCGTTCCCCGCTGGTCAATGGAGTGCGCGTCACTCGTTGGCGGCGCGGGGCCGGTCCTCGTCCGCGTACTGGTCGAAGAGGGGGGTGCGGCCGCGCTCCCGGGGGGCGCGGGACGGGGCCGTGGAGCCCTGTCCGGCGTCGGGCTCGGCGGGCGGCGCCGGGTCGTAGGCCGGGGCGGGGTCGACGGTGCTGGAGCGGGCGGAGCTCCAGGCGTCCGGGGCGGCCAGGTCGACGTTGCCGGTCGCGCGGGGGGCGACGGGCGCCGTGACGTACGTCGGCAGCGGGACCGGCACCGGCTCCCAGCCCTCCCCGGCGGCCGGGCCGCGCTCGCGCTCGCGCTCCTGGTCCACCCACTCCGCGTGGTCGGTCTGTTCGACCAGGGCGCGGCGCCCGGCCGCGTGCGGGGAGGCGGACGGGGCGGCGGACTCGGCCTCGGCGGG
>NZ_RIBZ01000829.1:0-16233 GCF_003721215.1 Streptomyces botrytidirepellens | reverse complement strand
GTTCCGCGCAGCGGAACAGCACCCCCTGTGGGCAGTGGTCAGTCGGGCATGCAGGGCTGCAGGGCGTGAACGGACCGGGTGATCAGCTCAAGTTGCTCGGGCAGCGGGGATCGGATCCCCCAGTCGCCCAGGTCCGCGAGGGCCTCACTGATCAGAGGGATCAGCGAGGTGGTGTCCGCATCCGGTGGCGGCTGTTGGACGGCACTGACGTGGAGCGCGAGCGTGAGCGGTCCTGCCACCTCGTCGAGGTGGGGGCTGAGAAGGTTGCGCAGGTGCATGATCGCCTGCTGCCGGAGGGGCTGGTCCTGGCCGGTCATCGGCTTGGCCAGAGGGCTGCCCGCGGCGTGGAGGAGGAGTTGGCGGCCGGTGTTCCAGCAGTGGTGCACTGGTCCGGGTTGTTGCAGGTCGGGGTGGCTGCTGGGCGGGAAGATCATGCGAGATAGGGGGATTTGGTCGATACGGGTGATAGCAGGCATGCGTTCCTCGGTGTCGGTGCGGCCGGTCGTTCCGGCATGACGGACGAGGGAACGGTAGAGAGCGCCTGCCTTAGACGGGCAACGGTCGCGCGCGGGTGGGCGTGAGATCCAGGTACGAGGAGTCGGGCGCCGATCTTCATGCGGGGTTGCGTCACGGTCGCCAGAGAAGCTGCGTCCGTGACGCGGGTCAGCTCGTGGGTGAGGGGCCGGGGTGTCGGGGTCGAATCCGCTGGTGGGCGCCTGTGTCCCGTGGGGCGGACTGCAGTGGCAGATCGCGGCGCCACGGTGTGGGACGTTTGTGGCTGGTGGGCCCGCGCGGCGCGCGGCGGGGAGGACGGTGTGGTGACACTACTCGGCCGACCGTGCGAGAGATCGGACCCTGATGGACCTGCTGGAGAAGTGCCGCACCTATACGCGGGCTGACGAGGCACGCGATGTTGGGCTCTACCCGTACTACCCGGTCTTCCAGGGGCCAGTCGACGGTGGGCGGGCGGTTTTGGAAGGTGCCGAGGTCCTCATGCTCGGCAGCAACAACTATCGGGCGCTCAGCTCGAGCCCACAGGTGATCGGTGCCGCGCAGGACGCGATCGCTCTGTACGGGACGTCCGCGACCGGGTCCCGACTGCTGAGCGGGAACCTCGATCTCCACGAGGAGCTCGAGGCTGACCTCGCGGGCTTCTTCGGCTACGAGGCAGCCCTGGTGTTCGCCACCGGCTACATGACCAACCTCGGTGTCGTGTCCGCCCTGGCTGGATCCGGGGACCAGGTGTACCTGGACGAGAAGGCGCATGCGTCACTGGTCGACGGGGCCCGGCTGGCGAAGGCCTCCGGCGCGGTGGTGGAACGGTTCGGCCACAACGACCCCGGTGATCTGGCCCGGCAGCTGGCGGCCGCACCGACCCGGTCGGTCCTGGTCGCCACCGATGGGGTGTTCTCCTTGGAGGGCAGTCTGGCGCCGGTGGCCGAACTGGTTGCGGTCTGCGAGGAGTACGGCGCCACGCTGCTGGTCGACGACGCCCACGGGGTGGGGGTGTTCGGGCGCGGCCGCGGTGTGATCGAGCAGGCCGGGATGCAGGGCCGGGTGCCGTTGATGACCCTGACGTTCAGCACGTCCCTGGCGTCGCAGGGCGGCGCGGTGCTGGCCGACGCCAAGACGATCGATTTCCTGCGCCACACCTCTCGGCCACAGATCTTCTCGGCCGGGCTGAGTCCGGCCGATACGGCGGCCGCGCACGCGTCGCTGCGCGAGATCCGCCGGGGTGCCGAAGCGGAGCCCGACGCACTGATGGCGGCCGAGCACCTGCGGCGTGCACTGGACGCTCTGGGCTTCGACGTGGCCGGGGGCTCCAGCCCGGTCATCCCGGTGCGGTTCCCTGACGAGAGCGCGATGCTGGCGGCGCAGCGCGTCCTGGTCGACCACGGCGTGTACACCAGTGCCGTTCTCCCGCCCGTCTGCGAGGGGTACCAGTTGAGGATCGCGTGCACCGATGCGCAGAGTCCCGACGCGCTGGAGGCTGCGATCGGTGTCTTCGCCTCAGTGCGCGAGGCCCTGCTCCCCCGCTATCGCCCGGCTGCGTGAGCGGTGTCGGCAGCCGTGGCCACCGACAGCCAGCCGCGGCAGCACTTCACGCGCGCCCTGGCAGACCACGGGTACGACCTGGTTCTGGCTGATCCGCAGCGGCGAGGTGCACTGGGGCGCGTGGCGACGCCGCACCTACGCGCCCCGCGACGACGACATCGAGCCGCCGGGGATCTTTGCCGACACGACCGCGGCTGCGAAGCCAGCTCAGTAGCACTCCACCGACCCCCGCCCCGTCCGGGGCCGCCCGGACAAACTTCTTGCCCCGACCACCGAGGTCCGTGAGACCGCGAGACCTCACAACGTAAGGAGCCCCCCATGGCCCTTCCCACCCTCACCGATCAGGACCGCGACGCGGCGCGCCAGAAGGCCGTCCTCGCCCGTCAGGCCCGCAGTGCGGTACGGGCGAGCCTCAAGGCCGGCACCGTGACGCTCGCACAGGTGCTGAACCGGTCCGACACCGTCGTGGGCCGCATGCCGGTACGGCAGTTGCTGACCGCGCTGCCCGGCATCGGGCTGGTGCGCGCCACGCGTTCGATGAACGCCCTGGGCATCCCGGAGGGACGCCGCGTGCGAGGCCTGGGGCCCACACAGCGCGCCAGGCTCCTGGAGGAGTTCCCGGACACCGCGTCGACACCTGCCTGAGGGCAGCTGCGGCGCCGGGGGCGGTCAGCTGCCTGCGGGGAGCTTGCCGACCGCGCTGTTGATGTGGCGGTCGACCAGGGCGGGGGCTCCCGCCAGTATCACCGCGATGTTGCCCTTGCGTACGGCCATGGTCTTGAGCACCTGTGGCCCGTCGGGCAGTTCGATCGTCGAGGTGTAGGCGAACTGCTCGTCGCCGAGCTCCGGGGTGGCCGACTTGGCGATCTTCACCTTGATGGGGGTGGTGCCTATGTTCATTTTGTAGGTGGGGCACGAGATATAGGCACCGAACTGCTCGCGGAGCTTGCTGGAGAGCACCGTAGGGCGGTCGCTGTGCAGTTCCTCGCCGAGTGTGGCGTCCGTGTCGTCGTAGGTGAAGCTGGTTTCCGCCTTCGAGACGAATTGAGTATCGTCGCCGCTCTGCCCCAGCTTCTCCAGCGGGGGACACTCCTCGACCGAGACGTCGTCGAAGTTGGACTTCTCCTGGGCCTGAACGTATCCAGCGCCGAGGTCCGCCTGGGAGAGCAGCAGGGGGCGCAGGGCACCCTCGGTGACGGGTTTCGGTTCGGCCGTTGGCTTCGCATCACCGTCGCCTCCTCCCCCGCCGCCGCTACCGCATCCTGTGATCAGCACGCTGCACAGAGCCGTGGCCAGCATCCACCGTCGTGGTGTCCCGCCCCTTGAGATGCGCATCAGATGACTCAACTCCCTCCACGATCAACGGGACATGACACTACTGCCTCCTGTCGATCAGTACCTCCCGCGCCACGCATGTCGGTGTCCTGGCACGCCGGGCGGACCAGCTCGGTCCGCGGGAGACGTCCAAGCACGAACGGCCCGCAGGGCCGCTGGCGTCGCGCGATGGAGCGGGATGCTGGCCGCGGGCGTGCTCGACCAGATCCAGGCCGCTCAGCCCGGGACCGGTGAGTGGCCCCTTCGGCCACGTGGACCCGCGCGGGTGAGCCCGGCGGCGAGTCGAGGTGTGGTCAGTTGGGATGACCCCTGAGTTCCCTCGGGCTACCTGACGGGGACCGTGAGGTCGACGGTCGAATGAACGGCCGGGCCTATGCCGCCCGGCGGCGGCGTGCGCGCGAGCCGGTATCTGCGCGGGCACTCACTGGAGCTGGGTTTCGACCACAGACCGTCGAGGTTGGCCAGTACGACCGCGACGACGGGACCGGACCCGCTGTGAAGGTGCGCATCCAACTCCGCGAGACCGGTTTGGTGCTCCCCGCCTGGCTTGTCGGCCCGCGTCTGGCTCGTGTGAACGGTGTGCCGCCTTGTGCCGACGCGGGTGTGACGACGGTACGCCGCCCCTCGCCGCTCGGCGACGGGAAGTGCGCGGTGATTCCTTACGCGGAGAGGCGTGCAGAGCGGATCTGGGCTGCGGCGCCGCGGAGCCGCGAGGTGCACTGAAGGTAGTCGGTGCCGGAAACGAGTAGGTGCCCGCTTCGCCATAGGGGCCCCGCACGGCGCGCGTCCGGATACTGCTGAAGGGTGGCGTACGGGGTGACGTGGGGGTGCGCTCGCGCGGCCGGGGGCACCAGCGGGGTGGGGTGCAGACCCTGGAGGAAGCGCACGGCTGTCGCGCCGAGGCGGCTCTCCTCGGGGAGGAAGGTCCGTCCGCGGGCGTGGTGGCCGGCCTGGGAGATGAGGTCGATCCCCGTCACCTGCTCGATCAGCATGCCCAGCAGGGGGTCCGTCAGGTGGGGCGTGACGCTGATGACCCGTGGCCCGGTCGAGGTGATCCGCATGCGGATCTGCGCCGGTCCTGAGCGGTGTCCCAGGGCGGCCAGCGCTCGGCTCGCGGTGTCCTCGATGGCGGATGCGCAGACGTCGTCCGCATCGACCACCACCTCCACCGGGAGCAGCGCGGGTTCGGCCTGCGGGTCGAAGGTGGTGTGGGAGATCGCGACGACCCTGGGTCCTGATGGCGAGTCGGCCGTGTAGGCGGTGGCCTCGATTCCGTCGAGCAGTGGCTCTATCACCGTGCCGGTGCCCGGCCAGGTGGCGGCGGTTGCCGCTGAGAAGGCTTCTTCGAGCTCGGGTATGCCGGTCACCTGGCGTGCGGCGTTCCGCGTGCGAGGGGAGGCGGGCTTGCACACCAGCGGGAAGCCGACCTGATGTGCGGCTTCCAGGGCCTGGTCGTAGGAGTCGGTGTGGATGGCTGAGCTGTTGTCCACACCGGCGCTGGTGAGGAGTTGGGTCGTGCAGTGGCGCAGGGTGGTTGCTTCGAGCGTCGCGGTGGATGGTCCGGGTAGGTCGAGTTCCTGTCGGAGCAGAGCGGCGGCGCGGGCGTGGGCGGGGTGAAAGGTGAGCACGCCGGCGATCGGCCGGACGGTGGCGACCTCCCGTACCTCATGGAGGACTTGGTGAGGGTCGAGGGGGTTGGCGGTCCGGGCGTCGGCGAGATAGGGGCGCTGCCAGTCCGGCGGCTCCGCATCGATGAGAAGTAGTGGCCCGGCTGCGGCGAGGCGCTGCATGGCGTGCTCCCACTCCGCCTTGGGTCCGTTGCCCAGGACGACGAGGTGCCCGGTGGGGCCGTCTTCCCGGTGGGACGGGTGGGTGGTCACGGGCGCTGCTCCAGGGTGTAGGAGGTGTGGGCTCGCTGGCGGTGCCAGGGGTTTGATCACTCTCGCCTGGTGGGTGGGGCGGGGCAATGGCTCTTCGCTCCGGTTCCCCGGCTGCGGTCGACTTGAGGTTCGTTGTGTCGCATGGCGGGACGTGAACTGAATTTCCGATTGCGGCTGGCGGGACGCGGTCCACGCGATGGGAGAGGGCTGTATTAGTGCAGGTCACATGTGGTGTGCATGGAGTGGGAGTCCATGGGGTGACACTGGCGGCCGCGAGCCGTCGTCCCGGCGCAGTGCTCTGCCGCCCGAGGTTGCTCACCGCAGTGAAAGAGGTTCTGACCTGCTGTTTTTCTGCTTGGTTGCAGTCAAATCTGGATGTGTGCAGCGTGTTTTGGGGTGCTCTGGAAGACCCTCTTCCTGGAAGAGGTGATTCCTCCACAAGATCCGGTCCTCCCGGTAGAGATGTGGTTGGCGGGACCCGTGAGGCGGGATCAAGCCCCGCAAGTGCCTACCAGGAGGGACGACCAGTGATCGACACCGAGCTTGTCGAGGCCGCCGGCACGGTGGACGACGGCATGACCGCCCACGCCCGGGTCTACCTCGTACTGCAGACCCTGAACAGCATGGGACCCGGGCTGCACCCGCTGCGGCGCATCATCGACGAGTCCGGCGTCACCAAGTCGACCGTCCACCGCATCCTGCGCGCGGGAGTGGAGGCCAAGCACCTGATCTACCGCGCGCCGGGCCGTTACGGCATCGCCACCGATGTCGCCAACCACCGTCCGGATGCGAGCGTCCACCTGAACCTGCCCCACGACAGTGCCCTCGACCGCGAGACCACGGTTCTGCAGCGGCAGACAGCCCAGGTGGCAATGGCGTTCAGCGCGGTGCTGATCGACGACACGCCGGGCCGACTGATGCTCGACCACACCTACGGCCGTCGCCACGACTTCCAAGCAGCCTTCAACCACGCCGACGTCGACACCAAGGTGGCCCTGCGGTACGCGCCGCTCACCGCGGATGCGGCCGGGCTGGCAATCCTCTCGCACCTCGACGGTGCTCCGCAGAGCCACCTCATGCGGGAAATACGTTCCGAGGGCTACGTCATCACCCAGTCGCCGTTGCAGGACTGGAAGATGCTCGGCGTGCCCCTGTGGAGGGGCTCGACCGTATATGGGTCGCTCGTGGTCATGGGGCTGCGCCCGCAGATGGAGCGTAATCGTCGCGAGTACGCTGCAGCGGCGTTGGCCTGCGCCGCGCGGCTGAGCGCGCGTTGTGAGTTGGGGAGCGGTGCGATGCGGCTCGCGAGCTGAAGCACGTGCGTGGCACCGCTGCGGAGACCTTTCATCGGTGGGGCCCTGAGGGTACGGAGAGTGCGACGTGGAGGTGTCCACGTAGGCCCTGTTCCGGCTTGCAGGCGGTGCAGTAGGCGATCCGCGGGTCGGCAAGTGCGGCCACCGCAGCGGCGCGGCTGAGGGTGGGTTCTCCCGGCATCCAGCACCCGGCACGGTGGAGGTAGCCACGGGGCGCGCGGGCCCTCTCTCCCCGTCGCATTCGTTGGACCCACCAATAGGGTCGGCTCTCGGCTTCTGCGAGCGCGGCTCGTACCAGGGCGAGCCGGGTGGTCAGCTCTGCCTCCAGGGCTCTTAGTCCCACGGCATCACTGGGCACGTTATCGCTCATCTTTTCGATATTACTGCTTGCTCCGGCTTGCCGGGCGGACTCTCTCCGTCGGTGTCCTGTGACAACGAAGGTTGACCGCATGCCATCGAAGTTTGAGTGAGCGCTAGACGCTGGTCCCACGGGTGCAAGCCGGGGCAGCGGTGGCGGTGGGGACGGCCACCACCCAACCGACGCTTCGGCAGCGTTCGCCATGCCGATACCATCGGCCGGCGAGTCTGACTGCTTTCCCTACTCGCGGCACCACTAGCGTTATTCGGGAAACTTTCCGGGCAGGCGACGGTGGTAGCTGAAGCCAAGATCCTTGGATTTTACGCGGGTAGTCCCAGAAAAACGGTGGCCCTGTACCCAGTCCACGCGGTTACCGAGGGTGAAGTCCAGACGGTATGTATCGCGGTGTTTCAGCTTCACCACCTCACCGCCGTGCTGAGCTACGCGCCAGGCAAGAACCAGGGTGACACGAATGCGGCGACGAGGGCTGAGGCGATCAATCCGTTTCAGCATGCGAGATCGGCGACTGCCGGGAGCGGCTACCGGAGTGCTCGCTGCGCGCTCGACCGAGAACGCCGGGCGAAGCCGAAGCGCACGTACGAGAATCGAATCCTTGGCCCAGATGTCTGGTCCCGCACCGGTGAGCAATCGACGGACAAGCGCCTCATCTGCATCGAGACCTGGAATTTCCTCCGTCGAGGTCAATGCCCCCAGCCGGAGACCGACCTCGCGCACACTCCAACTGCCGTGTGGAGTGAAGGCGTAAGATGCGTAGCTTTCGTACTGGTCTTTAGCATTCTTTTGGGGATTTGGTACGTCGATTGAATTCCACGGTGTCGAAATCCAGCGCGTGTGAATCGCACGCGTGCGCGCGTATCGACAAGCCCCATCTCCCCAGATACGGAGATTGTCAAAGCTAAACTTTGTTCGCGCTCGACTTCACCAAGGAATCCCCCCTCGCGGGGTGCATCACGCCAGCTCAGTTCGACTTGCACGCTTTGGAGATACGAGGCGCGACGTTCGGCTGATCTGGCGCGTCCGAGAGCCTTGAACGAGATAGCTAAAGCGACAATGGGGATCGCTGCGCTGGCGACCGCCGTAACAGTTCTCACATTGTCATTGGTGTCGGCCAGCACTCCGAAAACGATCACGCGATCCGCCTTTCGAATGTCGACCCCGAATGCGCGCTTAGTCCTGCCGGGAGGCGGTGGCGCAGTCCGTGCTCCGACCCACAAGATTGGTACCGCGCTTGGTCCGCTCGGCATCGGCCTACTCAGCTGAACGGCGGATCAAACTTCGATGGCAAGCGGTCATCCTTCATTGTCACAGGACAGTCGGCGTCACGCGAGTGGCAGAGCCGTACGACAGCGACGCCGGACTTCGCCACCGGCAATAGGGGACCCTTGGGGGTGTGCGGCCGCGGCGGCGCGCCGGGCACATCTGGTGAATGGTTCGTCGGGCGGCTCACAGGTGGAGCACCATCGATCACATCACGCAGCCCCGCGCCGCCGCACCGTGACGTAGCGACGAGCAGATGCGCACCGGTGCGGCCGGACCAACACTTCTCCATCCCGCCTCGTTCTTCCTCGGGTATCGATTCCTCGGCGACCAGCCGCAGGTACACGCTGCGCAGGGCGGCCGGGGCACCGCTGTGGTCGGTGCGGGCTGACAGATCACTCATACGTGGTGGACAGTTCAGCTACCTGCAACCGCTGGCCACGGACCTCTTGGCGGGCATCGCCCTCGACACCCCTGACGATGTCCGCGTCCTCAGTGACCGCGACGTGGGCCTCGTCGAGTGGGACACGCTCGCGGCCGCGGCGCGCACCAACTTGCTCAGCGAGCCGGTCAACTACGACACCTTCGATCTCCCTGGTGGCGCGGTCCTCCACATCCTCGGCCACCCGGAGTCGGTGTTCGCGGCCAGTAAGGTGCTCGTCTTCGACGAGGCGGTGCGGGCCAGCGACGGACCCGAGATACCGGACGAGGGTGTGCTGCTAGTCGTCCCGAACCGGCACAATCTCGTGTTCTATCCGCTCACCGACAGGCACGTGGCGGAGGCCGCCAACGCCTTGGCAGAGTTCGGGCAGGGCGCCTACGAAGATGGCCCCGGACGCCTCTCCCCCCGGGTGTTCTGGTGGCGCGCCGGCACCCTGACATCGATCACGCTTTTCGACCAGGAAAGTCGGACAATGAGGATCTCTCCACCCGATGAGCTCATGACGATCATGCGTCGCCTGGTCGGCACAGCCAGCTGAGGCACGTCGCACATGTAGGCCCAGCGCGGCGACATGGATGTGGTCCGCCTCGCTCTGGGCCGGGTGGAGTTGTACGTCATCCAGCTACTCCAGGGCGTCCACGATCTCCGCGTGCTCATCGGTGATGCGGACGAGGGCGAGGACAGATCAGGGGCGACAAGGCAGGGCGGCCGCGTATGTGGGACCGACACCCTGGGCACGGGTCTCTTACCAGCGCGATCAACCGATGACACTCGCGGCCATCAAGGTTCGACGGCGCAGGACACTTGTCTTGCATACCCCGGGTGTGCACACTGGGGGTATGCAGGCGTCTTCGGGAGTTGTGAACCCACTCAAACTCGAGGTCTTCGACACCTCCGGCTATGCCCCGTTCCATGAGGTGCGCGACGAGGAACACCGTGACGCGCTCGCTGCGGACATGCGTGCGAGGGGCTGGCAGGGCCCGCCGTTGGTGGTCCTGCCCGACTGGAGGCTGTCACTGACCGGTGTGCACCGGCGCGCCGCCGCCGAGCTGGCGGAGCTGGAGGAAGTCCCCGGGGCGTGCCTGGAGTCTCTCTTCGAGGCCTGCGGGCTGGACATGTGGGGGCTGGTGAACAGCTGCGAGGAATACACGATGACCGTGGCGTACTTCGACTTCAGCCGCCTGATCAACGACCGCATCCCCGAAGACATCATCGAAACCTACGGCCTCGACATGCACTGACCTGCCGTCACCGAGGAGTTGCTGCAGATGAACGCTGACCCCACCACCGTCGGCTACGAACCCGAGCCGACCGACGTCGCCGCGGAGGTGGCGGCGATCCTGGAGGAGATCACAGACCCTATCGAGCTGTACGAACGCGCCACCGCCGCCCAGGTGCACCACCAGGCCGTCGTCGAGGCCCTGAGCCTCTTCCGGAGCCGGTGCCTGGCCGGCCTCAATACCCCCGGCGTCGACGGGACGAAGTCCAGCTTCGAGCAGATCTCTGGCTACACCGGCTTGACCCGCGGCGGTGTGCAGAAACTCGTCCAACGCGGTCGGTCACTGCTGGACTGTCCGTTCCCCACTCCGCTCACCCCGGATGACGTCCATCGCTTCCTCAAGCACGGACTCGCCGTGCGCGACGCGCGGGCGGGGAAGGACGTCTCGTGAACCTGGCCCGCTTAGCCGCCTACGCCACCGACCGGCGCCTCGTCTACGGATGGCGCCGCCGCTATGTCCCCTGGGTCCTGGACATCACCGACCCGCACGACCCCCGCTTCACGCCGCACGGAAGCCACGAGGACGTGCCGTACGTGCGCCGTTCGGGGAAGGGCTCAGCCCCTCGCCCCGGCTGCGACACTCTGGACTACCTCATCGGCCGTCACCATGACGCCTGGACGGACCAGCTTCGCCGTTTCGCCGAGCACGACGACGGCCCGGGCGCCCGCGCCGCGCGCACGGCCCTGGATGCCGGAATCCTCACCTCCCTGGTGCCACCCCCCTCGTCCAAGCCGTCCGACCTCGTCGTCCTGCGCGCCAGCGGGCAGTTGATCCACCAGGATCCGGGCCTCGCCCGCTTCTGGGAGGCGCAGCTGCGCACCGGGCTGGACGCTGGCCTGCACGGGGTATGCCTGTGCTGCGCGGGCACCGCTGCGCCGCTGGCCAGGCTGGTCCCCGCCTACCTGCCGCCCTCCGCGTTCAGGCAGAACGGTGCCGGCGACCTCGCCCTGTACCCCGCCAGCAAGAACCGCCCAGGTACCAGCCCGGTACCGGTCTGCCTGGACTGCGCGTGTGCACTGGGCGCCGCGCTTCCTGACCTCGCCGGGCGCCCCGACCATCACCACCGAACCCAGGAGGGAACACTCCTGCTCTGGTGGGGCCTGGACGGCGCTGGCGACTTCCCCCTCGGCGCTCTGCTCACCCATCCCGATCCCGCCGCCCTGGCGGCCGCCCCCACCAGCGGACGCCTGTGCGCGATGCTGCTGAAACCGGCCACCGGCCGAATCGCCCTTACCTGGTTCCTCGATGAACCCACGCGCACTGTGCTCGACCGCATCCGCCACTGGTACGACACCACAGGCGTCTACGACGGATGGAGCGACACCATCCGCCTGACCGGCATCCCCTCCATGCACCACCAACTCGGCCGCTGGAACCCCCGTACCCGCACCTACCAGCACCTCTCCCCCACCACACCGCCCGAAAGCGGCCTGTGGACCGCGGCCCTGTCCGGTCACCTTCCTCACCAGCACGCCCGGGCCGCTCTGACCGCCACCCGCCGCGACAACCGGGTCAGCACCGGCCGCACCGCGCTCCTCCAGCTCTGCTCCGCCTCTGCTCACGGGGCTCGTTGATCGGGATGCGGGCTGGAGTCCTGTGGCACTGTGCGGTACAGGCCGCTGGGGTAGAGGTCGATGCGCAGCGCGGCCTCCAGGCGCGCGAGCGAGGCGAGATCGGGGTAGCCCTCGCCGCGGATGATCCGGCCGACTGTATTGGTCGCCAGACCTGCCGCTGTCGACATGGCCCGGTGCGACTGGTCGTGCTCGTCGGCGTAGTCGGCCAGCCTGCGCGCCACGGCCAGGCTGTAGTGGACGCCGATCGGGGCGTCCTCGGCGACGGCGACCTCGTCCGGCCATTTACCGGTGGTGTAGGCGAGGGGGATCCGATCACCGCGCACGCCGTCCTCCGCCTCGGGGTGTAGCTCCAGCACCTGTTCCTCCTCATGATCTCGCAACCGGCCAAGAGCGGCGTCGCCCCCGCCATGGTGATACATATATGGACCATACTGGTCGGGTGATCGTGAAGGAGGGGGCCGAATGCGCCGCTGGTGGGTCGGAGTCGACTGGTCGGAGAGCTTGCAGGACTGCGCCATCGTCGATGACCACGGAGCCGTTGTCACTCATCTGCGGATCGAGGAGACTGCGGACGGCGTGGCCCAGCTCCTGACGGCGATACGCAACCTCAACCCCCGGTCGCACCGGTTCTCACGACGGCAGGTACCCGTGGTGATCGAGGACGGCGCCCGGCTCCTGGTCGCTGAATTGCGGCGGGTGCGTCAGCCGGTCATCGTGATTCCCCCGGCGGTCATGGCCCGGTACCGCGGCCGTCTGGCCACGGCGGTCTCCAAGGCCGACCGGACCGACGCCGCGCTGCTGGCCAACATCGTGCGCATGAACCCCGGTCGTCATCGGGCGCTTGCGGAGACCTCGGACGAGGCGGCGGCCGTCGCGGTCCTGGCGCGCGCTCAGCAGGACAGCGTGGCGCGGGCAACGGAGGCGATGCTGCGGATGCGCAGCCACCTGCGGATGTACTACCCGGCCGCGATCGACGCGTGGGCGGGGATGGACCGGGGGCTACGTCGGCGCGAGGCCCGTGCGCTCCTCGCCGTGGCCCCCACCCCGCGGGCGGCGGCCGGGCTGTCGAAGTACCGGATCGCCGAGACACTGGCGGCGGCCGGTCGCACCCGGATGCTGGATGACCAGGCGGCCGGCCTGCGCGAGCTGTTCGCCGCCCCCCGGCTCCGGCAGCGCCCGGCCACCGAGGACGCGATGGGACAGCGCATGCTCGTCCATCTCGCCGAGCTGGACGCGGCGTGCCTACAAGCCGAGCGCCTGAGGGAAACGATCACCGAGACCTTCGCCCGTCACCCGCATGCACCGATCTACCGCTCATTCCCGGCCTGCGGGCCGATCGTCGCGGCGAGGCTCTTCGCGGAAATCGGCGACGATCCCGGCCGCTTCACCGCCCGCGGCCTGCGCGCCTACGCGGGGACCGCTCCGCTGACCTGGGCCTCCGGCGGCAGCCACAAGGTCACCCACCGCCGCATCTGCAACCGCCAGCTCAAGACGGCAGTCCATCAGTGGGCGTTCGGCACGCTCACCCGCTCCCCCGGGTGCCGGGCCCGGTACGACGCCCGCCGTGACGGGGGCGACGGCTACGCCGCCGCCCTGCGCCATGTCGGCAACAGGCTGCTGAACGGCCTGCACTATTGCCTGCAGTCCGGGGACCTCTACCACGAAGAACGCATGTTCCCGCCGAGCAGCAGCACAGTGAGCTGAAGGGGGGCCCAGGAAAACCCGGGCTCTTCCGGGCTGCGGGCCCGGAAGCGGTGCCTGGACGCCGCCTTGAGCTCGCTCCGCCTCCTCCGGGACGGTCGATGGGCAGTCGGAACAACGCCTCAGCGCCACCCTGGGCCTTGAGCCCTTACGCGGGTCCGGCGCCGACTGCCTCTCCACCGCCCCGGAGCACGGAAGCCCGATACGATCGGTCCATCATCAGCCCTGGAGGGTGTTCTGTTTTCGGCAACAACCTCTGGAGTTTGCTATGTCTACGGTCTCGCTCGTCTCTGCCAGCGTCGGTGACCAGGTCCCTGGCCATGAACTCGCCGACCCGGACTGCCCTCACGTTCCGGGTCTGCTCGATCAGCCCGCGGTGAAGTCGTGGCTGGACGCAGTCGGCTACGGCCCTGACAGCGAGGATGCGTTGGTGTACCTGGTGACCGAGGACGATTCCGGAATGATCCCGGCCGGATTCGAGCACATCAGCGTCGAGGTCTAGCGCATCTTCTCAGGGAAACCGCGAGTTGACCTGCCGTTTCGGTGTCCGGGCTGCTCGCTCGGGCCGGAGTGAGCAGCTGGTGGATCGGGCCGGTCGGTGCGCAGCACGGATTCCAGCAGCGCGAGCGTGGCGGGATCAGGGTAGACCTCCGCCACGGACGATCCGGCTGACGGCGTGGGGCGGACTGAAACGGGGTGGAACCGCTTCCTCCGGCTCCGCCCCGCTCACTGTGCCCTCCCCTGCTGACACAGGGAGATCAGACGCACCTCAGTCTTGGCTCTCAATCGATGACGGCCTGCGACGGCGGCCTGGCGTGGTAGCAGCCTCCTCCACGCCCCACCCCTGCGCCACCCGGGAGGCGAGGGTTTTGTAGGTCACGACGCACTGCGGGAGCGCGGCGATTTCCGAGAGCGAGTAGCTGCCCGCGAACGCCTCGTGTTTGGTGGTGGGGCGGCCGCGGCGGCGCTTGGTCGGCCCTCCCGGACCGGCTGAGGTTGCACGGGATGCGGTCTTCTTGACCATGGCCTGTTCGGTGGGCGGGTCTTCGTACACCGAGCGCAGCTTTGCGCGGTCCATCACCGACATCGGGAAGGTGTCGATCTTGTGGTCCGCGGCGGCGCGTACGGCCTTTCGCCACGCGGCTCGACCTGCGTCGAGGTCGTGACCGGTCAGGGCGACAGCCTCCGCCCACTCATGGTCCAGGTCGGAGAGGACCATACGGGAGTTGACCTGTTCGGCAGACCGCCCGGACACTGCTTTGGCGTGTGCGCGCAGGTTCCGCTCGATCGCGCCGGCGTATCCGGCCATCTTCGCCAGAACCGAGCGCGTCTCGTCCCGGGCTAGCTGGGCGGCGGTGCCTAGCGGCATGGTCACTACCGGGATGTCGGAGAGCACCGCTTGGTGGCGGTTGCTGTGGACGGTGACCGACGTGACCGCGTTGATCGGCGTGGCCGGGGCCAGGACGCCGCGCTGCGCTGCGGCGACGGCGTGCTGGACGGCCTGGCTGGTGTGGGGATACTCGGCGTCCTGGTCCAGCAGGAGGACGCCGCGCCAGGGCTGGGGCCAGGACTCGGCGCTCAGGATCGTCATCGGGATGTCTCCCTTGTCCCGGACGCGCCAGGCGGTCATCGGATCCAGGCGGCGGGCCACGTCCCAGCTTGGAGCAGAGGTGCGGTCTCCGTCGTGGACGGCGAGCGCGTTCACCATGCCCTGGTCTGTCGCGAACAGCCGGATGCGTCGATTGGGCCAGGTCAGCAGGTCCAGACGCCCGGTCACCTCACGCGTGCGGACGGGAGCAGGCGGCGTTTGCCGTTCCCACACCGGAGCGTCCCCCGGAGTGCGGGGCTGCGGCGGCAGGTTGAGCAGCAACAGGTCCTTGAGCCGGGCGCCGGGCAGTTGTAGGTGGACGTGCGTGGCGTCGGCCATCGGTCCGACCTTCGAGCCGTAGATCTTGCTGCCCCGTTCGGCCGGGTCACCAGGCGCCGCGCCCTTGATCCCGGCCACGTCGTAGGTGATCAGGTACAGCAGCCGCCGGGCCGCCTCGCCCGCCGCGCATGGTGGCAGATCACCGGCGCTCAGGGCGTGGTTGAACCACCGCCCGGCCGCCCCGCCGAGGCTTCCGGGGTGCAGGGCCTCCAGACCGCGGTTGGCGTTGGTGAGCGCTCCGCACTGGAAGGCGGGGTGTTCCGGGTGGAGCAGGTCCAGGCGGTCGGCCCACTGGTCCAGGTAGGCGGTGATGCGGTCGGCGTCGAGTGCGTCGGCGCGCCAGGCGGCATCCCATTCGGCGGTGTCTCTCGGTCCGCATGCCGCGTCGAACGCGGCGGCCAGGACCCGCAGCAGCGGCAGCTGGTCGGAGTTGCCGGTGAACATCGCCAGCCGGTGCGCACGGGTCAGTGCCTCGGTCAGGCCGACATCGCGCGCGGTGCGGGTGTCCTGGTCCCACACGGGGATCCATCCGGAGGTGGTGAGGGGAAAGGAGGGTACGGGCATCAGGGTCTCCCGGTAGCTGCTGGGCTGGCGAACGACAGCGAGCGGACCGGCGGGCGCTTCATGCGGGTCGGTCTGCGGGCCGGGATCAGTCGGAGTGCGGTCCGGGAACGCCCTCCACGTCGGTGGAGGTGAAGGGGATCTGCTTGCCATCGTGGTCGAACTCAAGGATCTTCGCCGCGGCGCGGACGTGTTCCTCGTAGCGCTCGTCCGCTTCCTCGTGGCTGGTGCTTTCTTCCAGTTCACGCGAGGCCGGGTCGTGGTAGTCCACCGCCCACGTCTTTACGCCTGTCCCCGGGGCGGGGTAGGAGTACAGGCGGACCCAGAAGTCGATCTGGCCAGCCTTGTTCGCCTGGGTGGTCTCACGGAGCGGGTTCGTCTTGGTCAGCAGCAGCTCGATCTGCTCGGCGTACTCCTCCCGCACCTCGGGGGTGGCGTTGGTGGTGATGACATTCCGCATGTGCTGCTCCTCGTGGAGGCCCACCGGGCACGGCAGGGCTTCGGTGTCCCGGGGCGACCGCCCCGGGAC
>NZ_RIBZ01000827.1:0-16211 GCF_003721215.1 Streptomyces botrytidirepellens | reverse complement strand
CGCGGGGCTGCCCTCGGCGTCGGTGCCGAACGGGCGGCGCCCGGCCGATGGCGCGGGCAACGGCGGCGGGCCGTGGAACGGGCCGGGGCAGCGTGCCGAGGCCGCGCCCGGGGGGAAGCCCGAGGGCGCGAAGGAGGAGGCGCTGACCGGTCGGCAGCGGCTGCTGAAGGGCGTGTGGCCGCCCCGGGTGACCCGGGCGCAGCTGATCGTCGCCCTGCTGCTGTTCGGGCTGGGGCTGGGCCTGGCCATCCAGGTGCGCTCGACCAACGAGAACAGCGTGCTGCGCGGGGCCCGCCAGGAGGACCTGGTGCGGATCCTGGACGAGCTGGACTCGCGGACCCAGCGGCTTCAGGACGAGAAGCGCCGTCTGGAGAATCAGCGCACCGAGCTGGAGAACAGCTCGGACCAGGCGGAGGAGGCCCGTAAGCAGACGCTCCAGAAGGAGCAGCAGCTGGGCGTGCTCGCGGGCACGGTCGCCGCGCAGGGACCGGGGATCGAGATCACCATCGACGACTCCCGGGGCTCCGTGGAGGCCGACATGCTGCTCGACACGGTGCAGGAGCTGCGGGCGGCGGGTGCCGAGGCCATCCAGATCGGCAAGGTCCGGGTGGTCGCCAACTCGTACTTCTCCGATGCCGGCGGCTCGGTGGAGATCGATGGACGGAAAGTGACGCAGCCGTACGTCGTGAAGGTGATCGGCAAGCCGGAGGACCTGGAGCCCGCGCTGAACATTCCGGGCGGAGTGGTGCAGAGTCTGGAGAAGGAGCAGGCCACCGTGTCCGTCCGGCGGGAGAAGAAGATCGTTGTGGACGCCTTGCGGTCGGGGAAGCGCCCTGACTACGCTCGGTCGTCATCACGGTGAGGCGGTTCGATATGAGGGTCTCTCGGCGAGACCATGTGGATGCGGGGGGTCGACGCACCAGAAGAGTCGCGCGTGATGGAAACTGTCTGGTGGTCGCGGACGTTGTGAGGATGTCCGGACCGTCTGCTGGTGTGTGCATCGAGGGTTTGTCCTGCCCCACGGGCGGGTCTGTTTCAGTCAAGGGGAATCGCCCGTGAAGTTGTTCGGGAAGTTGTTCGGGAAGAGTGCACGCCAGGACGGCGGCAGCAGCACCGCTCGCCACCGCGCGGGGCGTGGTGCGGACGAGAGCGGAGGGGGGAGCGAGGAGCGCCCGCTGTTCCGGGATCAGGTCGGCGGCCAGAGCGGTGACATTTCGGGCGGCCAGGGCGCGTCTTCTGTTGACCCCTCGGCGGCCGGGCGCATAGGTTTCGAGGACTCATCGGCCTCGCGTAGTGGTGGAGGTCCCGGATTGCCTGTTTGTACGAGGTGCGGGCATCGGAACGCGGAGGACAGCCGGTTCTGCTCCAACTGCGGCGCGCCCCTGCGGGGCCAGGCGCCCTCGGAGCGTGCCTCGGAGACCACGTCGACGATCTCCATCTCCGGCATCGAGGCGTACGACTCCGAGGTGACCGGGCAGACGCCGCTGCCGTCGCTCAGCCCGGAGGCCCAGGCCGCCGTGGAGGCGCTGCCGCTGGGTTCCGCGCTGCTGGTGGTCCGCCGCGGGCCGAACTCGGGCAGTCGCTTCCTGCTGGACAGCGATCTGACCACGGCCGGCCGCCACCCCCAGAGCGACATCTTCCTGGATGACGTGACGGTCTCCCGCCGCCATGTGGAGTTCCGGCGCGGCCAGGACGGCAGCTTCACGGTCTCCGACGTCGGCAGCCTCAACGGGACGTACGTCAACCGGGAGCAGATCGACGCGCCGGTGGTGCTGACCAGCGGCGACGAGGTGCAGATCGGTAAGTACCGGCTGGTCTTCTACCCGAGCCAGCGGGGCGTCGGCATCTGACCCGTCAGGGGAGGTCCGTCCATGCTTCAGACACCGTCGGGCGGTGCCGGTACCGGCACCGCCCCCGCGGGCGGCCCGGGCGGCCGGTCCATGAGCATCGGCACCGTGCTGAATCTGCTGCGCGACGAGTTCCCCGAAGTCACCATCTCCAAGATCCGCTTCTTGGAGTCCGAAGGACTGGTGGAGCCGCGGCGCACGCCGTCGGGCTACCGCAAGTTCAGCCAGGAGGATGTGGAGCGGCTCGCTCTCATCCTCCGCATGCAGCGTGACCACTACCTGCCACTCAAGGTCATCCGGGAGCACCTGGAGGCCCTGGAGCGGGGTGAGCGGCCGCAGCTTCCTGCCGTTTCGCCGGGGGCGCGGCCGCACGAGCTGCTGGAGCCGGGGGCCGACCAGGGGGCCGTGTCTCCCGAGAGCCCGACCGTGGCCCGGGTGGGCCGGGCCGAGCTGCTGGCATCCGCGCAGGTCAGCGAGGCGGAGCTGGCCGATTGGGAGTCGTACGGGCTGATCGCGCACGACGACGGCGGCGGTTACGACGTCGAGGCCGTGACGGTCGCCCGGCTGCTCGCCGAGCTGGGCCGCTTCGGTCTGGAGCCACGTCATTTGCGGATCATGAAAGCGGCCGCGGAGCGCGAGGCCGGACTGGTCGAGCAGGTGGTCGCACCGCTGCGGCTGCATCGAAACCCGCAGACCAGAGCGCATGCGGAGGCCAGTGCGCGCGAGCTGGCGACGCTCTCCGTCCGGCTGCACGCGGCCCTGGTGCAGTCGGCTCTGCGGGCCGCCGCGCACTGACCGATCCGGCCCCGACTATCCAAACCGGCCGGGCACGTCCTAGGGTTGCTGTGTGAACGAGCTCGACGTCGTGGGTGTCCGGGTGGAAATGCCCTCCAACCAACCGATCGTGCTCCTGCGTGAAGTGGGAGGCGACCGCTACCTCCCCATCTGGATCGGACCAGGGGAGGCGACCGCGATCGCCTTCGCACAGCAGGGCATGGCTCCGGCACGCCCGCTGACCCACGACCTATTCAAAGACGTACTCGAAGCGGTCGGCCAGACGCTCACGGAGGTCCGGATCACGGATCTGCGGGAGGGGGTCTTCTACGCCGAGCTGGTCTTCGCCAGCGGTGTGGAGGTCAGCGCGCGGCCGTCCGACGCCATAGCGCTCGCGCTGCGCACCGGGACGCCGATCTACGGCAGCGACGGCGTGCTCGACGACGCCGGTATCGCCATCCCGGACGAGCAGGAGGACGAGGTGGAGAAGTTCCGCGAGTTCCTCGACCAGATCTCGCCCGAGGACTTCGGAAGCAGCAGTCAGTGAAGCGGTCTGCCGGACCTCGCTAGCGCATTCGAGTAGCCTTTCCCGGACGAGGGACACGGGAAACCACTCTCAGGGTGATTATCACTCGGCGTGCCGAGTGTGGCGATCGTTGACGCACCCCGGGTGACTGCCTACCTTCGAGGAGGCAGGTCGAGGACGGAGGTCGGCGTGAGAAGCACCGGCGACGGCACGGCAGCCGGCGGTCCGTATACGCTCCAGGGGGGCGCACCGGCCGATCCGGCACTGAAGGCTCGGGTCGCGGCACAGCCCACGGCACCACGGGAGCCCGCCGCGGGGGGTACGGAGACGGTCGGCTACCGCGGCCCCACCGCGTGCGCCGCCGCGGGCATCACCTACCGCCAGCTGGACTACTGGGCGCGCACGGGCCTGGTGGAGCCGAGCGTGCGGCCCGCCTACGGGTCGGGCAGCCAGCGGCTGTACAGCTTCCGGGACGTGGTCGTCCTCAAGATCGTCAAGCGGCTGCTGGACACCGGCGTGTCCCTCCAGAACATCCGGGCCGCCGTCCAGCACCTGCGCACCCGGGGCCTGGACGACTTGGCCCAGATGACGCTGATGAGCGACGGCGCGACGGTGTACGAGTGCACCTCGCCCGACGAGGTCGTGGACCTCCTCCAGGGCGGCCAGGGCGTCTTCGGGATCGCCGTGGGCGTGGTGTGGCGGGACGTGGAGAGCGCGCTGTCCCAGCTGCACGGGGAGCGGGTGGACACCGGCGAGACCCTGGTCGGCCACAACCCCGCCGACGAGCTCGCCCGGCGCCGTAACCGGGCCGGCTGAGAGCGCTCCCACCCCGCGGCCGGGCGCCGATTGTCAGTGGTGTGCGGCAGCATCGAACGTGTGAGGGGTGCGCCGACGATTCTCCACTTGGACATGGACGCCTTCTACGCTTCGGCGGAGCAGGCGGCCAAGCCCAGCCTGCGCGGGAAGCCGGTGATCGTGGGGGGCCTCGGGCCGCGCGGGGTGGTGGCCACGGCGTCGTACGAGGCCCGGGTGTTCGGGGTGCACTCGGCCATGGCGATGGCGCAGGCCCGCAGGCTCTGTCCGAACGCGGCCTACCTCACCCCCCGCTTCTCCCTCTACCGCCAGGTCAGCGACCAGGTCATGGGGCTGCTGCGGGCGCTGTCGCCGCTGGTGGAGCCGCTGAGCCTGGACGAGGCGTTCGTGGACCTGGAGGCGGGCGGCACCGAGCCGCGGGCGGCGGTGGCGCGGGCCGTGGCGGAGCGGCTGCGGGCCGACATCCGCGCGGTGACCGGGCTGACCGGCTCGGTGGGTCTGGCCGGTTCCAAGATGCTCGCCAAGATCGCCTCCGAGCAGGCCAAGCCGGACGGCCTGACGGTCATCGAGCCCGGTACGGAGCGGGAGCTGCTGGACCCGATGCCGGTGCGCACCCTCCCGGGCGTCGGCCCGGCCACCGCGGAGGCGCTGCGCCGGGCCGGGATCCACACCGTCGCCGAGACCCGGGAGGCGGGCGAGGCGGAGCTGGTCCGGCTGCTGGGCCGGGCGCACGGGGCGTCGCTGCACCTGATGGCCAGCGGGCGGGACGAGCGGCCGGTGGTCGCCGAGCGGGACGCCAAGTCCATCTCGGTGGAGGACACCTTCGACGTCGACGTGACCGACCGGACCCGGGTGCAGCTGGAGGTCGCGCGGCTGGCCGACCGCTGTGTGCGGCGGCTGCGTGAGGCGGGCCGCTCGGGGCGCACGGTCGTGATCAAGGTGCGGCGGTACGACTTCTCGACGCTGACCCGTTCGGAGACCCTGCGCGGGCCGACCGACGACCCCGGCGTGGTCAGGGAGGCCGCGGCGCGGCTGATCGACGGGGTGGACACCACGGCGGGCGTGCGGCTGCTGGGGGTGGGCGTGTCGGGGCTCGCGGACTACACGCAGGAGGATCTGTTCGCCCAAGCCGCCCAAGCCGCCCAAGCCGCCCAAGCCGCCCAGGCCGCCCAAGCAGCTCAGGCCGCTCAGGCTGCTCAGGCCGCCCAAGCCGCTCACGACGCCGTGGAGGACCCGGAGAGGGGTTCCGGCGCCGAGATGCCCGAGCCGGAGGGCCCGGGCGCCCCAGAGGCCGCTGAGGGCTCCGGGAGGCCACGGGTGTGGCTGCCGGGGACCGATGTGCGGCACGCGGAGTACGGGGCGGGCTGGGTGCAGGGCAGCGGGGTGGGGCGGGTGACCGTGCGGTTCGAGGTGCCCTGGTCGGGGCCCGGCCGGGTGCGGACGTTCGCCGTGGACGACCCGGAGCTGGAGCCGGGCGAGCCCCTGCCGCTGGTCCGGCCCCCGGAGCCCTCCGAGTCTGCCGAGCCCGCCGAGCATCCGGCCGGGACGCTCAGCCGGTGACGTCGAGCCCGTAGTGGTGGTAGAGCTGGAGCTCCTGCTCCGGGGAGAGGTGGCGGCCGACCCCGAGGTCCGGGGCGTCCTTGATCAGCGCCCGGTCGTACGGCACCCGCAGCGTGTCGCCGACGACCTCGCTGGGTTCGAGCGGTACGAAGACGTCCCGGCTGAACAGGCCGGTGCGTACCGCCGCCCACTCGGGCTCGCCGGTCGCGTCGTCGAGGTAGACCTCGTCCACAGTGCCGATCTTGGCGCCCTCGCGGTCGAATGCCTTGCGGCCGATCAGGGTCCGCGGGTCGATGTCCGTCTGCACGCTCTCTCCCACAGGTGGCGATGATCCGGTGATACCTACCAAAAGCCACATCCCCGTACGCGGCCACTCGAGCACCTGGCGGCCAACCCCTCCCGGCCGTAAGACGCGCTGGTACGCTGGCTGTGGCTGTAGACCCCGTGCGGGAGAGTCCTCCGACAATGGAGTCGGAGGCGCCGAAGGAGCAAATCCTCCCCGGAATCTCTCAGGCACACGTACCGTGCGGGTGAGGTCACTCTGGAAAGCAGGGTGGGCCACGGGGAGCACACGCTCCGGAACCCCTCCTCACCGACGGTGAAAGCCGGTCAGGCACGAACGGGCCGGTGAAGCTCTCAGGTTGAGATGACAGAGGGGGAGGCCGTAAGGGCACCCGCGCCGCGGTGCCCCTCGCCGGTCGTCACAGACCAGGAGGCCCCCGCTGATGACCACCCACCGCATCTCGCTCGCCGAACTGGAGCGCGGTACTCCATTCGAGCAGCGTCACATCGGCCCCGACGCCGGAGCGCAGGCCAAGATGCTGGCCCAGGTCGGCTTCGGCTCCCTCGACGAGCTGACCGCCGCCGCCGTACCCGAGGTCATAAAGAGCGCCGAGGCGCTTCAGCTGCCGCCGGCCCGCAGCGAGGCCGAGGTCCTCGCCGAGCTGCGCGCGCTCGCCGACCGCAACCAGGTGCTGCCGTCCATGATCGGCCTCGGCTACTACGGCACCTTCACCCCGCCGGTGATCCTGCGCAACGTCCTCGAGAACCCCGCCTGGTACACCGCCTACACCCCGTACCAGCCGGAGATCTCCCAGGGGCGTCTCGAGGCCCTGCTCAACTTCCAGACCGTCGTCGCCGATCTGACAGGCCTGGACACCGCCGGGTCCTCGCTGCTGGACGAGGCCACGGCCGCCGCCGAGGCCATGGCGCTGTCGCGCCGCGTCGGCAAGGTCAAGGAGGGCGTCTTCCTGGTCGACGCCGACTGTCTGCCGCAGACCATCGCGGTCATCGAGACCCGCGCCGAGCCGACCGGCGTCGAGGTCGTGGTCGCCGACCTGACCGACGGCATCCCGGACGAGATCGCCGAGCGCGGTGTCTTCGGCGTGCTGCTCCAGTACCCGGGCGCCTCCGGCGCGGTCCGCGACCCGCGCCCGGTCATCGAGCGGGCCCATGAGCTGGGCGCGATCGTCACCGTCGCGGCCGATCTGCTCGCGCTCACCCTGCTGACCTCGCCCGGTGAGCTGGGCGCGGACATCGCGGTCGGCAGCACCCAGCGGTTCGGCGTGCCCATGGGCTTCGGCGGCCCGCACGCCGGGTTCATGTCCGTGCGCGCCGCCCACGCCCGCAGCCTGCCCGGCCGCCTCGTCGGGGTCTCGGTGGACGCGGACGGGGACAAGGCGTACCGGCTGGCGCTCCAGACCCGGGAGCAGCACATCCGCCGCGAGAAGGCCACCAGCAACATCTGCACCGCGCAGGTCCTGCTCGCGGTCATGGCCGGAATGTACGCGGTCTACCACGGCCCGGACGGGCTCGCGGCCATCGCCCGCCGCACCCACCGCTACGCCACCGTCCTCGCCGAGGGGCTGCGGGCGGGCGGCGTCGAGCTGGTGCACGACGCGTTCTTCGATACCCTCACCGCGCGCGTCCCCGGCAAGGCCGCCGATGTCGTGGCCGCCGCCCGGGAGGCCGGGGTCAACCTCCGGCTGACCGACGCCGACCACGTGGGCATCGCGTGCGACGAGACCACCGGGCGCGCCCAGCTGGCCGCCGTATGGTCCGCCTTCGGCGTCGACGGCGGCGATGGGAGCGGCATCGACGAGCTGGACGCCGCGACGGCCGACGCGCTCCCCACGGAGCTGCTCCGCTCGGACACGTACCTGACCCACCCGGTCTTCCACCAGTACCGCTCCGAGACCGCGATGCTGCGCTACCTGCGGCGGCTGGCCGACCGGGACTACGCCCTGGACCGGGGCATGATCCCGCTCGGCTCCTGCACCATGAAGCTCAACGCGACCACCGAGATGGAGCCGGTCACCTGGCCGGAGTTCGGCGCGCTGCACCCCTTCGCGCCGGTCGAGCAGGCCCACGGCTATCTGACGCTGATCCGCGAGCTGGAGGAGCGGCTGGCCGACGTCACCGGCTACGACAAGGTCTCCCTCCAGCCGAACGCCGGATCGCAGGGCGAGCTGTCCGGGCTGCTGGCCGTGCGGGCGTACCACCGGGCCAACGGCGAGCCGCAGCGCACGGTGTGCCTGATCCCGTCCTCCGCGCACGGCACCAACGCGGCCAGCGCCGTCATGGCGGGCATGAAGGTCGTCGTCGTCAAGACCGGCGAGGACGGCGAGGTGGACGCCGCCGACCTGCGCGCCAAGATCGAACAGCACGGCGAGCAGCTGGCCGTCCTCATGGTCACCTACCCGTCCACCCACGGCGTGTTCGAGGAGCACATCACCGAGATCTGCGCGGCCGTGCACGACGCGGGCGGCCAGGTGTACGTGGACGGCGCCAACCTCAACGCGCTCGTCGGGCTGGCCGAGCCCGGCCGGTTCGGCGGCGACGTCTCCCACCTGAACCTGCACAAGACGTTCTGCATCCCGCACGGCGGCGGCGGCCCGGGCGTCGGCCCGGTCGCGGTGCGCGAGCACCTCGCGCCGTACCTGCCCAACCACCCGCTCCAGCCCGCCGCGGGCCCCGCCACCGGCGTCGGCCCGGTCTCGGCCGCGCCGTGGGGCTCGGCGGGCATCCTGCCGATCTCCTGGGCGTACATCCGGCTGATGGGCGCCGAGGGGCTGCGCCGCGCGACCCAGGCCGCGGTGCTCGGCGCCAACTACATTGCCAAGCGGCTGGAGCCGCACTACCAGGTGCTCTACACCGGGCCCGGCGGGCTGGTGGCGCACGAGTGCGTGGTGGATCTGCGGCCGCTCACCAAGGCGACCGGGGTCACGGTCGACGATGTGGCCAAGCGCCTGATCGACTACGGCTTCCACGCGCCGACGATGTCGTTCCCGGTCGCCGGGACGCTGATGATCGAGCCGACGGAGAGCGAGGACCTGGCGGAGCTGGACCGGTTCTGCGAGGCGATGATCGCGATCCGCGCCGAGATCGACAAGGTCGGCTCGGGGGAGTGGGCCAAGGACGACAACCCGCTGCGGAACGCGCCGCACACGGCCGCCACGCTGAGCGGGTCGTGGGACCACCCGTACACCAGGGAAGAGGCGGTCTTCCCGGCCGGGGCCTCGGCCGACAAGTACTGGCCGCCGGTGCGGCGGGTCGACGGGGCGTTCGGGGACCGCAACCTCGTCTGCTCGTGCCCGCCGATGGAGTCGTACGAAAGCTGAACACAACGATGGGGCCGGTTCGGCGGGTGCTCGCCGGGCCGGCCCCTGGTTATGCCATGCCGTCCAGGTGGTCAGCCTAGGCGGCGGTCACGACGTGCTCGGTGGCGAGCGGTCGACACGGGGCGATGATGCGCCCGTCCGGCAGCAGCTCGCCGGTGTCCTCGAAGAGCAGGACACCGTTGCACAGCAGGCTCCAGCCCTGCTCCGGGTGGTGCGCCACGAGATGGGCGGCCTCCCGGTCGGCGGAGTCGGCTGACGGGCACGGTGGTTGATGCTGGCACATGGCGAGGTTCTTTCGCTGCGGTGAGGTGTATGTCCTGCTGCTCGCTGCGGCGTTCATGTTGGCCGCCCCCCGTTGTGTGTCGGTCGGATGCTCCCAGTGTTGCCCTGCGGCACGGATTCCGCAGGGATTTCGCGGCACCGGTCTTGCTAGATAATGACGCATCACCCGACCGGACGGTTCACCGTGGCGGGACTGTTACCCGGTCGCAGCGCGGCGCCCCGCGGCCCGGCGGACCACGGGGCGCACCGTGCGTCGCGGAAGGGGCAGGTCAGGCCGGGGTGCCCAGCAGCGGGGCGGACGTCAGCCGATGGGTGAGGACCGGCAGCAGATCGGCCGCGGGATGCGGGCGGTGGGCCGCGATGCCGGGCGGTGCCGGGGCGAGCGGCACCAGCAGGTCCCCGGCGCCGAAGCCGCCCTCGGCGGCGTCCGCGGCGGGGTCGCCGTGCAGCCACAGCGCGACCATGTACAGCTCGGGAATGGACAGCAGCCTCGGCTGGTACGCCGACGGCAGCGACTCGGCCTGGCGCAGGGCGAGTTCGGCCGAGGCCACGTACGGCCCCTCGGAGAAGTGCGAGAAGGCCCAGCCGTCGGCGGTGAGCCTGGCCTCCGCGGCGGCCACCGTGCGGTCGCCGTCGCGGAGCATGAAGCGCCAGCCGGTGAGTCTGACCTGCGGCGGGCCGGCGGGTGTGGTGATGTCGTCCAGGACGTGGACGGGCAGCGGAAGTTCGGGTTCGAAGGGGCCGGGAAGGGAGCTGAGTGCCGGGGTACGGACCTCACGGACAGCGGTGGGGGAACCAAGGGCCGTGAGGACGCTGCGCAGGGCGGGCGCGGGGGCCGGGGGCACGAGCAGCGGCATGGTGGGTCGCCTCTCACGTCGGAGACACGGTGGAGCGATAGCGGGCCAGGGTATGGACGCGCGCTGTCGGTGTACGTAGCTCGGTACGCGGGTCAGAGGGGGCCGGGACGAACTGTCCGGGCGTTATCTCTCTGCCTCGTAAAGCGAGTTTATACGACTCATGTTCCGGCAGTGTTTCGGCTACCTGTCCCCGATATTGCGCACAAGGTGATTTCAGGTCCGTGCGGACGCGGGGATTTCCCCCGATTCGGTGCCGGATGCACGGATATGACCTGGCGGTTTACGCCCGCCGCGGTAGGCTGGATCCCACCGATCCATTTCCTGGAGCAATGCGCCGCTCTTGAGAGCCTACCGGTTGGGCGGGCCCTGCGGGGCGTTATCGATCACATTGGCGGGCATCATCGAGCGTGGTGTGCGCGGTGCGGGCGCCGATGATCCACTCGAGGAGGTGCTCCGATGGGGGAGAAGGTCGTAGCCGGTGAGTTCGATCCGTCGGGTCGGCAGCGGCAGCGCGGACGGTTGCGGCAGTGTCTCGACGCGCTGTCCCGGCTCCTGGCCGACAAGCGATTCGACCGCCCGAAGAATCTCATGGGGCTGGAGATCGAGCTGAATCTCGCAGGCGCCGATGGGCTGCCGAGGATGATGAACACAGAGGTTCTGGAGCGCATCGCGAGTCACGATTTTCAGACCGAACTCGGACAGTGCAATCTTGAAGTGAACATCGTGCCCCACCGTTTGCACGGCAGGGTTCTCGATCAGCTCTCGGAAGAGTTGCGAACGGGACTGTCATATGCCGACCGCAAGGCGCGCGAGGTGTCCTCCGAGATCGTGATGATCGGAATTCTGCCGACGCTGGCCACCCGGGATCTCGGATCGGCCAACCTGTCCTACGACGACCGCTACAAACTTCTCAACGAACAGATGCTGGCCGCCCGCGGCGAGGATTTCCTCATCGATATCGAGGGCCGCGAGCGCATCAGCTACGCCAGCGCCAGCATCGCCCCCGAGGCCGCCTGCACCTCCGTCCAGCTGCACCTCCAGGTCACCCCCCGACGCTTCGCCGCCGTGTGGAACGCGGCGCAGGCCGTGGCCGCCGTGCAGATCGCCATCGGCGCCAACTCTCCGTTCGTTTTCGGCCGTGAGGTGTGGCGGGAATCCCGCCCGCCGCTGTTCCTCCAGGCCACCGATGTGCGCGCACCGGAATACGCGACGCAGGGGGTGCGGCCGCGCACCTGGTTCGGCGAGCGCTGGATCACCGACGCGTACCAGCTCTTCGAGGAGAACCTGCGCTACTTCCCCCCGCTGCTGTCCACCGGCGCCGACGAGGAGCCGCTGCGGATCCTGGACGAGGGCGGCGTGCCCGACCTCCAGGAGCTGGTGCTGCACAACGGCACGATCTACCGCTGGAACCGGCCCGTCTACCAAGTGGCGGACGGCGTGCCGCATCTGCGCGTGGAGAACCGGGTGCTGCCCGCGGGCCCCACGGTCACCGACGTCATCGCCAACGCCGCCTTCTACTACGGGCTGATCAGGGCGCTCGCCGAGGAGCCCCGCCCGGTGTGGACCCGGCTGCCGTTCAGCGCCGCCGCGGCCAACTTCGACGCCGCGTGCCGGCACGGCATCGACACGGTCCTGCAATGGCCGAAGCCCGGCCGTTCCGCGTCCCTGGCGCGCACCCCCGCCGTACGGCTGGTCCTCGAGGAACTGCTGCCGCTGGCCGCCGCCGGACTGGACGCGTGGGGCGTCGAGCCCGCCGACCGCGACCGCTATCTCGGCGTGATCGAGCGGCGCTGCGCCCTGCGGGTCAACGGCGCGTCCTGGCAGGCCGCGACGTACCACCGGGCGCGGGACAGCGGGCTGGGGCGGGACGCCGCGCTCGCCGCCATGACCCGCCGCTACTGCGCCCTGATGCGCACCGACGCACCCGTCCACACCTGGCCCGCCGACCTGTCGGCCTGACGCCGGACATCACCCCGCGCCCGCTTCTCCGGCGGCGACGATGGCCTTGAGCATCGCCGTGTTGATCTGCGCGGGGTCGTTCACCTGCTGTGCGGAGCCGCCGGTCGCCTGCGCGATCTCGCGGCACGCGGCCCGGTCGGCGTCCGGGCCGACCGCGATGGCGATGAGCGGCACCGGGCGGTCCGGGTCGACCAGCCGCTTCAGCTCCTTCACCAGCGCGCCGCGCGAGATGCTGCCCGGATCCTGGTTGGCACCGTCGGTGAGCATCACCACCGCGTTGAACTTGCCCCGTACGAACGTCTCCTGGGCCTTTTTGTAGGCGGCCAGCGTGGTGTCGTACAGCCCGGTCGAGCCCTCGGGGAGCGGCTTCAGCGCGTCGAAGGCGGCCGCCAGCTCCTCGCGCTGGCCGGTTCCGTCCGGGGTGCGCGCCCCGAGGCGGCGGGTCGCGACCAGTTCGCGGTAGTCGCGGTCGCCGTCCAGCTCGGTCGAGAACTCCCACAGCCCGATCTCGTCCCCGGCGTTGAAGCGTGAGAGGGCCTGCCGCAGCGACGCCTTGGTGACGTCCATCCGGCTCTGCCCGGCACGGCCCGGCACCGGGTCGCTCATCGAGGCCGAGGCGTCGACGACCGTGTTCAGCCGGGCGCTCTGCACGGTGATGGTCCACATGCCCAGGGCCGCCTCCACCTCCCGGGCGGACGGCCCGGGGGAGGGCGTGACCGCGTACGGCTGGGGGGTGCGGCCGCCCGCGGCCCGCGCCACGGGCTCGCTGACCTTGCCGTCCGCCGTCCGGAAGCCTTCCTTCTTCAGGGCCCGGCGGCCGCGGGCGTCGGTGAGCAGCGTCAGGAAGCGGGTGGCGGCCCGTGCCCGTACGGTCGTCAGCTCGCGGTCGTTGAGCACCGTGTACGGGTAGTCCAGCTCGGCCGTGCCGTCCTTCGGATAGAACAGCTCGAGGCGGGACGCGTCGTCGGCGTCCGCGTTGTGGGCGAAGGCGGCCTGCTCGGACAGGACCACCGCCTGGTTGCGCCGGGGCACCGTCTCCAGCAGGGCGGCATCGGTCCTGGCGGCCCGCTGGGACAGCAGCTTGGCGTTGGCCGCGGCGCGGGCATCGGTGGCGGCCTTGCCGTCGGCCGCGCCCGCCTTCGCGATGGACCCGTTGATCCGGGAGAGGGCCAGCAGCCCGGCCGCGCTGCGCGCCGGGTCGGCGGTGCCCAGCCGCGGGCTGCCGCCGCCGCTTCCCGCCGCGGCCAGCTGCGCCCAGTCGTAGGTCTTCTCCGGCCAGCCCAGCCGGTCGGCCGCCGCGGACGTGGCGGCGACCGCGACCGGGGAGGAGGCGATCCCGCCGAGCGTGTCCAGGGGCGCGGCGCTGACCGGGGAGGTCGCCGCGCGTTCGACCCAGACGCCGGAGTCCGGCACCCACACCTGGAACCCCGGGGTGCGGCCCGCGTCACCGAGCGCGTTCGCGACCTCGTACGCCGGGCGACTGCTGACCTTCACGTCCAGACAGCGGCCATCGGACCGGATGCCCGCCCTCCGGGCGTGGTCCGCCACGGTGCGCAGCGCGGGGGCGATGTCCGGGGACGCGGCCACCGAGAGCCGCACCGCGTTGCTCCGGCAGGACTCGGCGGAGGGCAGCAGCCCGCCGCGTAAGACCACGACGGCGCCGGTCGCGACGGCGAGCACCAGCGCTGTGGAGATCGCCACGGTCCGGCGTCGGGAGGACGCGCCGGGTCTGGACCCCGTATTGTCCGGTGCGGAGTGATCGATACGCCCAGTGCGATCCGTGTGATCCGCGTGATCGGTGTGATCGGCGCGGTCCATGGCATCGAATATGCCGGAGTAGTCGGGACCGTCGGATTCGTCGGGCTGGCTGTGGCGTCCCATGGCGATCTGTCTCTCCTGGAAGATGACGCTGTCAGGAGGGCGGCGCGCCGGCGGATGGCGCCCGGCCCAGCCTGCTCGTGCGCGATCTCGGATGTGTTTTCGAGACCTTAGCGGGGCGGGCGCGCCGATGAGGTGTGAAGAGCGGAAGTGGAGGCAGGAGTGCAGTCAGAGGCGCGTGGGGCGGAGCTGCCCGCGATCGAGGGCGACCTGCCGCGACGGATCCTGCGCAACGAGACGCTGCTCGTGCTGGCGCTGTCGCTCGGCGCGAGCGCCCTGTCCGCCCTGATCAGCTTCATCGGCTCGGTGACCAAGCCCGGCGGGCTCAAGGACCAGGCGGCCACCATGAACGGCTCCCAGGCTCCCGGCCGCCCCTGGCTGGACCTCGCCTGGCAGCTGTTCGGGGTCGCGACCGCGCTGGTGCCGGTCGCGCTCGTGGCCCATCTGCTGCTGCGCGAGGGCGCCGGGCTGCGCGCGATCGGCTTCGACCGCACCCGGCCGCGCTCCGACCTGGCCTGGGGCACCGCGATCGCCGCGGGCATCGGCGGCACCGGGCTGCTGCTCTACCTGGGCGCGCGGGCGGCCGGGGGCAATCTGACGGTGGTGCCCGAGGCGCTGCCCGACGTGTGGTGGAAGCTGCCCGTGCTCATCGTCTCCGCCGTGCAGAACGCGGTGCTGGAGGAGGTGATCGTGGTCGGCTATCTGCTGCGCAGGCTCGGGCAGTTGGGCTGGACGCCGATCGCCGCGCTGGTGGCCAGTTCGGTGCTGCGCGGCTCGTACCACCTGTACCAGGGGATCGGCGGCTTCTTCGGCAACATGGCGATGGGCGTCGTCTTCGTCCTGCTCTACCGCAGGTGGGGGCGGGTCGGGCCGCTGGTCGCCGCGCATGCGCTGATCGACATCGTGGCGTTCGTCGGCTATGCCCTGCTGGCGGGCAAGGTGGGCTGGCTGCCCACCGCCTGACCCGCCTCCCTGCGGGCCGTTCAGACCAGCAGCTCCCCGTCGATGACCGTGACGGCCCGGCCGGTCAGCAGCGTACGGTCGCCGCGCAGCGTGGTGCGGATCAGCCCGGTGCGGGCGGAGGCCTGGAGCCCGGTCAGCTCGTCGCGGCCGAGCCGGGCGGACCAGAAGGGCGCGAGCGCGGTGTGTGCGCTGCCGGTCACCGGGTCCTCGTCGATGCCGACGCCGGGCGCGAAGACGCGCGAGACGAAGTCGTAGCCGGAGGTGGGGTCCTCGGGGAGCGCCGTCGCGATGACGGCCCGCTTGACCAGCCGCCCGAGCGCCGCGAGGTCGGGGGCGAGGGCCCGTACGGACTTCTCGTCGGCCAGTTCCACCAGCAGATCGCCGACGTGGGGGCCGGCGTCCCGGGCGGAGCGGACCGTGGCGCCGAGCGCGTCGGTCACCTCGTCCGCGACCGTGACCTCGGTCAGCGGGGCGGTCGGGAAGTCCATGGTGATCGTGCCGTCGGGGTCACCTGCCGCGGACAGCACCCCGCTGAGCGTGGCGAACCGTACGGTGCCGGTCGCGGCGCCCGTCGTACGCAGCACATGAGCGGTCGCAAGGGTGGCGTGGCCGCACATGCTGACCTCGGTGGCCGGGGTGAGCCAGCGCAGCGCCCAGTCGGCCTCGGCCCCCTCGGGAAGCGGGTGGGCGAAGGCGGTCTCGGACAGGTTGACCTCGGCGGCGACGTCCTGGAGCCAGGTGTCGTCCGGGAAGGCGTCGCCGTCCAGGAGGACGACTCCCGCCGGGTTCCCGGCGAAGGGGCGGTCGGTGAAGGCGTCGACGATTCGTATCCGCATGGTCCCGACCGTAGGTGGCGGGCCGGGGCCGAACCATGGCCAATCCCCGAAGGGTGGACCTCCTTCGGCATTGCTATCCGATCGGTTCCGATATATCGTTGAGCCATCGTGATGGATCGATGATGAAAGGAGCGTCACGATGAGGCACCACCGTGGGCATGAACACTGCGGACCCGGTCGGCGCGACCGGGGTGACTTCGAGGAGCGGCGCGCGGCCTTCGGGCCGTTCGGCCCCGGACCCGGCGGCTTCGGCGGACCGCCCTTCGGCGGGCCTCCGTTCGGCGGCCGGGGGCGTG